>NZ_JBAPPI010000148.1:0-2635 GCF_049280035.1 Mycobacterium sp.
GCTCCGCCCTGACCGCCTACAGCGAGCCCTACTGGCACATGACGGGATGAGACTGAAATCACAACCGCCCGCTGAGAATTGAACGCCTGGCCTGCGAGCGGTCACCGTTCGGTCACGGTACGACAAAAAATCCCTTGTGAGGCGCCTGCGGTATGGCCCCCGCGGCCATTTGTTGCCACAGTGTCTGTAGTGACTGTTGTGAATTCAGCGGTTCACCAGGGGCCGTCCTTATTCACGTCCTCACGGCCGTTAGGTGACGGCGTGCGGCCCCCAACGAGGCGGGCCAGCGCATGAGTCTCTGTGGTGAACCGACAGGAATGGCGGCGGATGCGCGAAGTCACCGCGCTGACGCCACAGAGAGGTGATCCCCATGAGACGCAGCTACGCCGTACCGACCAGTCTGGCCCTGTTGCTGGCGCTACCGATGCTCAACCCCAGTTCTGCGGCCGCGGACCCCTCGGGCCCGTCACTGGTGGGCTACCAGCAGTCGACCAGCTACGTGATTCAACGCGCGCTTGCCCAGCGCGGTGTGCCATTCCTCTACGGCGGCGGCAACGCCGCAGGCCCCACCCGCGGGACCGGGCTGAAAGCAAACATCGTCGGGTTCGACGCGTCAGGTCTGATCCAGTACGCCTATGCCGGCGCCGGGCTCAAGATGCCGCGGACCTCGGGCGAGCAATGCAACGTCGGCCGCAAAGTTGCGCTCTCACAAGCGCGCCCCGGCGACCTGCTCTGCTACGGCCCCGGGGGCACGCAAAGCGTCGCGATGTACCTCGGCAATGGCCAGATGATCGAAGCCACCGAGCCCGGCGTGACGGTCTCGGCGGCGCGCACCAGCGGGATGGTTCCGTACTTGACCCGAATCATCGAGTCCTGACCGGTAACTCGCCGGCGCGCCATTAGCGCACTGCCGGCGGTCGGCGGTTTGGGTAGATTGTCTGTCAATCATGATGACCGTCTACCCGACCCGTCCGGCCGTCGGCCCTGTTGCGGAATCCACCCCGTCCGCCATGGGAAACCAGAAAGCAGGGTTCTACCGCCACGATTTGGACGGGCTGCGCGGCATTGCCATCGCGCTGGTCGCGATGTTCCACGTGTGGTTCGGGCGGGTTTCCGGCGGGGTGGACGTGTTCTTGGCGCTGTCCGGCTTCTTCTTCGGCGGCAAATTGCTTCGCGCGGCGCTGAACCCGGCTGGGGGTCGAACCGGGTCACTATCGCCGGTGCCCGAAGTGATTCGACTGGTCCGCAGGTTGCTGCCGGCTCTGGTCGTGGTGCTAGCCGGGTGCGCGGTGCTGACCATCCTGATTCAGCCGCAGACCCGCTGGGAGACGTTCGCCGACCAGAGCCTGGCCAGCCTCGGCTAATACCAGAACTGGGAGCTGGCCAGCACGGTGGCCGACTATCTGCGGGCAGGCGAGGCGGTCAGTCCGCTACAGCACATCTGGTCGATGTCGGTGCAGGGCCAGTTCTACATCGCTTTCCTGGCACTGGTTTTCGGGTTCGCGTTGCTATTCCGGCGCCGTCTCGGCGACCGGTTGCGGACGATGTATGTGCTGCTGCTCAGCGCGCTGGCGTTGGCGTCGTTCGTCTACGCGATCTTTGCGCAGGCGGCCAACCAGTCGACCGCCTACTACAGCAGCTTTGCGCGGGCCTGGGAGTTGCTGCTGGGGGCGCTCGTCGGGGCGCTGGTCCCCTACATCCGCTGGCCGATGTGGCTGCGGACGGTGATCGCCACCGTCGCATTGGCAGCCGTGCTGTCCTGCGGCGCGCTCATCGACGGCGTCAAGGAGTTCCCGGGACCGTGGGCGCTGGTCCCTGTCGGGGCGGCCGTGCTGTTCATCCTGGCCGGCGCGAACCGGCAGGCCCATCCCACTACCCGTGACAAGTTGCCGCTGCCGAACCGGTTGCTGGCGACCGAGCCGCTGGTGAAGCTCGGCGCGATGGCCTACTCGCTGTACCTGTGGCACTGGCCGCTGCTGATCTTCTGGCTCGCATATACCGGTCACCGGCACGCCAATTTCATCGAGGGCACGGCGGTTTTGCTGCTATCCGGTGTGCTGGCATATCTGACCACCCGGTTCGTCGAAGACCCGCTGCGACACCGCGCCCGGGTCAATGCCGCGCCCGAGTCAGTGCGGGTCATCCCGTGGCGGGCGCGGCTGCGCCGTCCCACCATGGTGTTGGGATCAATGGTGGCAATGCTCGGCGTGACGCTGACCGCGACGGCGTTCACCTGGGTCGAGCACGTCAACGTGCAACGCGCCAGCGGCAAGGAGCTCAGCGGCCTCAATTCCAGCGACTACCCCGGTGCACGCGCCCTCGTCAAACACGTGCGGGTGCCCAAGCTCCGGATGCGGCCCACCGTGTTGGAAGCCCAGCAGGATTACCCGCCGTCCACCCGCGACGGCTGCATCGGCGACTTTGCCAACACTTCGTTGATCACGTGCACCTACGGCGACAAGGGCGCCACCCGGACCATCGCGCTTGCCGGGGGCTCGCACGCCGAGCACTGGCTGACCGCGCTGGACATCCTCGGCCGCAGGTACCACTTCAAGGTAACGACCTACCTCAAGATGGGCTGCCCGCTTTCTACCGAACAGATGCCGTTGGTGATGGGCAACAATGCGCCATACCC
>NZ_JBAPPI010000149.1:0-8860 GCF_049280035.1 Mycobacterium sp.
CGCACGCCGGAATCATGCGTGCCATCGCGGCACAGTCGGGTCAATGCCAGCAGGCCCTCAGCGCTCATCTCGGCGTGACTGCCAGCCGGATCGTTGGCTACGTCGACGACCTCGAGAAGCGAGGCTACGTCGAGCGCCGCCGCCACCAGACTGACCGCCGTCTGCACGCCCTTTACCTCACCGAAGCGGGAAGACAGCTGATTGCTGAGCTTTCCGAGCTATCCCGCCAGCGGGAGCGTCGGCTGGTATCCGGGCTTGACCCCGAACAATGCGACGCGTTGCGCGAGCTCCTTGCCAAAGTGGCGCAGCAGGAGGGCCTCACGCCGCTCGCCCACCCCGCTTACCGCACCTTGGGTGATCATCCCAAGCCCTTCGGGTGATCTCCGCGACCACGTCGGATCGGTCGATCCCTGGCCACCGGGATCTGCACACGTCACCGCGCTGAACGGTTTCGCGGCCGCGATTCACCAGCCGCGCTCGCGCCACTCTGCCAGGCTCGGGCGCTCGGCACCCAACGTGGTGTCGTCACCGTGGCCGGGATAGACGACGGTGGAGTCGCCGTAGACATCGAACACTCGGGTGGTCACGTCCTCGAGCAGCTGGGTGAAGTCGCCGGGTTGCCAGGTCTTGCCGACGCCGCCCGGGAACAGGCAGTCGCCGGTGAACAGCTGGGTGACGTCGCCGGTGGCGGGACCGTCAAGCGCGAGCGCAATGGATCCGGGGGTGTGGCCGCGCAAATGGATCACCTCGAACGTCAGCTCACCGATCTGCACGGTGTCGCCGCCGGTCAACAGGCGGTCCGGCTTCACCGGCAGCGGGTCGGCGTCGATCTGGTGTGCGGCGGTCGGCGCGCCGGTGGCCTGCGCTAAGGCTTCCAGCGCCTGCCAGTGGTCGAAATGCTGGTGGCTGGTGACGATCAGCGAGACCTTCGGAGCGTGGTTTTGCACCAGGTCGATGAGCACGTCGGGGTCGTTGGCCGCGTCGATCAGCAACGTTTCCCCGGTCGCGGAACACGTCACTAGGTAGGCGTTGTTGTCCATGGGGCCCACCGACGCCTTCAGGATGGATACGCCCGGCAGAATGCGTTTGGCGGCTGTACCCGGATCGACATGCCCCGTGTAGTTGTCGTCGACGGTCGTCATAAGCGCCACGGTACTGGTCCGCGCCTGCTTGTCGGTATGGGCACATAGCATGGGAATGACGTGTGTGATGAGCCGTCCATAATGACCGCTGAACGACCCGGAAGGGACCCGGTGGCTGACCGCCTGATCGTCAAGGGTGCGCGTGAGCACAACCTACGCAGCGTCGATCTTGATTTGCCGCGCGAAGCGCTGATTGTTTTTACCGGGCTGTCCGGTTCAGGCAAGTCGTCGCTGGCGTTCGACACCATCTTCGCCGAGGGCCAACGACGTTACGTGGAATCGCTGTCGGCCTATGCCCGGCAGTTCTTGGGGCAGATGGACAAGCCCGATGTCGACTTCATCGAAGGGCTGTCGCCGGCGGTGTCCATCGACCAAAAGTCGACCAACCGCAACCCGCGGTCGACGGTCGGGACGATCACCGAGGTGTACGACTACCTGCGGCTGCTGTATGCCCGCGCGGGCTCTCCGCACTGCCCGGTCTGCGGCGAACGGATCGCCCGGCAGACCCCGCAACAAATCGTTGATCAGGTGCTGGCGATGCCCGAAGGCACCCGATTTCAGGTGCTCGCCCCGGTGGTGCGCACCCGCAAGGGCGAGTTCGCCGACCTCTTCGAGAAGCTCAACGCGCAGGGCTACAGCCGCGTCCGGGTCGACGGCGTGGTGCACTCGCTGACCGATCCGCCCAAGCTGAAGAAGCAGGAAAAGCACGATATCGAGGTGGTGGTGGACCGCCTGACGGTCAAGCTCACCGCCAAGCAACGGCTCACCGATTCGGTGGAAACCGCGCTGAATTTGGCGGACGGCATCGTGGTGCTGGAATTTGTCGACCATGAGCACGATGCGCACAACCGGGAGCAGCGGTTCTCCGAGAAGCTCGCCTGCCCCAACGGGCACTCGCTGGCCGTCGACGACCTGGAGCCGCGGTCGTTCTCGTTCAACTCGCCATATGGCGCCTGCCCGGAGTGCGCCGGTCTGGGGATCCGCAAGGAGGTCGACCCCGACCTGGTAGTGCCCGACCCGGATCGCACGCTGGCCGAAGGCGCGGTCGCGCCATGGTCGATGGGCCACACCGCGGAGTACTTCACCCGGATGTTGGCCAGCCTCGGCGAGGCGATGGGCTTCGACGTCAACACGCCGTGGCGCAAGCTACCGGCCAAGGCGCGCAAGGCGATCCTGGAGGGCTGCGACGAGCAGGTGCACGTCCGCTACCGCAACCGTTACGGCCGTACCCGGTCCTACTACGCCGACTTCGAAGGTGTGCTGGCGTTCCTGCAGCGCAAGATGGACCAGACCGAATCCGAGCTGATGAAGGAGCGTTACGAGGGCTTCATGCGCGACGTGCCCTGCCCGGTGTGTGAGGGCACTCGGCTCAAGCCGGAGATCCTGGCGGTCACCCTGGCCGCGGGAAAGCACGGCAAAAAGTCCATCGCCGAGGTCTGCGAACTATCCATCTCAGACTGCGCGGACTTCCTGAACGCGCTTACCCTCGGTACCCGCGAACAAGCGATCGCCGGGCAGGTGCTCAAAGAAATACAGTCGCGGCTGGGCTTTTTGCTCGACGTCGGGCTGGAGTATTTGTCGCTGTCCCGTGCGGCGGCCACGCTGTCCGGCGGTGAGGCGCAACGGATTCGGCTGGCCACCCAGATTGGCTCCGGTCTGGTGGGAGTGCTGTATGTGCTCGATGAGCCGTCGATCGGCCTGCACCAGCGAGACAACCGGCGCCTCATCGAAACGCTCACCCGCTTAAGGGATTTGGGCAATACGCTGATCGTCGTCGAGCACGACTTGGACACCATCGCGCATGCCGACTGGATCGTCGACATCGGACCCAGGGCGGGCGAGCACGGCGGCCGTATCGTGCACAGCGGGACCTATGACGAGTTACTGCGCAACAAAGAGTCGATCACCGGCGCCTATCTGTCCGGCGAGCAAAGCATCGAGACTCCGGCGATCCGGCGTCCTGTTGACAAGCGACGTCGGCTCATGGTCGTCGGCGCACACGAGCACAATCTGCGCAACATCGACGTGTCGTTTCCGCTCGGCGTGCTGACGTCGGTCACCGGTGTATCCGGGTCCGGCAAGTCGACCCTGGTCAACGACATCCTGGCCGCGGTGCTGGCGAACCGGCTCAACGGAGCCCGGCAGGTCCCCGGCCGGCATGTCCGCGTCACCGGCCTGGACCATGTGGACAAGCTGGTCCGCGTCGACCAGTCGCCGATCGGTCGCACACCACGATCCAACCCGGCCACCTACACCGGGGTCTTCGACAAGATCCGCACTCTTTTCGCCGCGACCACCGAGGCCAAGGTCCGCGGCTATCAACCGGGCCGCTTCTCGTTCAACGTCAAGGGCGGTCGCTGCGAGGCGTGCACCGGCGACGGCACCATCAAGATCGAGATGAACTTCCTGCCCGACGTGTACGTGCCGTGCGAGGTGTGTCATGGCGCCCGCTACAACCGGGAAACCCTTGAGGTGCACTACAAGGGCAAGACCATCGCCGAGGTCTTGGACATGTCGATCGAGGAGGCCGCGGAGTTCTTCCAGCCGATCACCGGCATCCACCGCTATCTGCAGACCCTGGTCGATGTCGGCCTCGGCTATGTGCGGCTCGGTCAGCCGGCGCCCACGCTGTCCGGCGGCGAGGCGCAGCGCGTGAAGCTGGCATCGGAGTTGCAGAAGCGCTCCACCGGGCGCACCGTGTACATCCTCGACGAGCCCACCACCGGTTTGCACTTCGACGACATCCGCAAGTTGCTGGACGTCATCAACGGCCTTGTCGACAAAGGGAATACGGTGATCGTCATCGAACACAACCTGGACGTGATCAAGACGTCGGACTGGATCATCGACATGGGACCGGAGGGCGGTGCCGAAGGCGGGACCATCGTCGCCGAGGGCACGCCCGATGACATCGCCGCGGTGCCGGAAAGCTACACCGGCAAGTTCCTTGCCGAAACACTCGGCGGCACTGGGGCATCGACCGGCGCACCGCGGCGGTCAAACCGGCGGCGAAAGGTCAGCGCCTAACTGCCCTCGCGCATCGATTTACGGATTTGGGCCAACCGCTCGGCAGCTGCCTGCTCCCGCTCCTCGTACTGCTTCTCCACGTCGCGGCCCTCGGGGGTCTCGGCATCCAATTCAGCTGCGCCGATTGACGTCTCGTATCGCGTCTCGATCTTTTCGCGGACCGACTCGAACGTCGGAACGCCGGAGCTGGTGTAACCGGGGTCGACGTCGGGCTCGGCGGCGGAACTCGTCGGCTCATCGGGCACGGTTTCACGCTACCCGTGCCATCACCCGGTCACCTGCCGACGGGCACAGCGCGCGGACCCGGAGCCGACATCCGCAGCGGCGACGCGGACGGCAGGCCGATCCACGGCACCCCGGGCGTGTCCAACTGGCTGGCCAGCCAGGGCAGCGCCGCAGCGAAAGCCCTACTTGCGAACGGCCAGTCGTGTTTGCCCGGCTGGGCGACGATCGCGCAGTCGATGCCGTGGGCGCGGCCCACTTTGCATAGCCGCTCGGCGGCATCGGTCTGATCGTTCGAGTAGCCGATATGGTCTTGACCGCCGAGGCCCACCGCGCCGTCGTCGACCGAGAGACTGCGATACCGTTTCGGCGCGTTATCCGACGAAATGTCGAACCAGCCCGAGACATCGTCGTATCGGCCGTGCCTGGTGATCACGGTGGCCGGGTCGAACTTTTCCCACGCGTCGGTGCGGCCGCCGAACAACCGAACGATGGACTGCGCCTTGGTGCCGGCGTCTGGGCCCATGTTGCCGGCGATGTCGACAAACGAGCTGAACAACTCGGGGTGCATGACCGTGAGATCCACCGCGCAAGTCCCGCCCATGGACCAGCCGACGACGCCCCAGTGTGACGCTTGCGGGCTGACGCCGAAGTTCGAAACCATATATGGGACAACGTCTTTAGTCAGATGGTCGGCTGCGTTGCCGCGGCTCCCGTTGACGCATTCGGTGTCGTTGTTGAACGCTCCGCCGGAGTCCACGAAGACGAACACCGGAGCGTTGCCGTCGTGTCCGGCCGCCAGGTCATCGATCGTCTTCACCGCATTGCCGGCCCGAGCCCAGTCGCCGGGCGTGTTGAACTCTCCGCCGATCATCATCACCGTCGGCAGCTGTGGCGGCGGAGAAGTGGCAAACCATGCCGGCGGCAGGTAAACCAGTTCACCGCGATGCTTGAAGTGCGACGCGTCGTCGGGGATCGTCACCGGCACCAGGCTGCCGTGTTGGGGCGCAACGCCCCGGGCCGCCATAGCGGTGACGGTGGCCAGGTCCGTCTGGTCGGGCAGCGGCCCGGCGGTGAGCTGGTTCAACGCGGTCTGCACGGTCGGGAAGTAGCCGACCCACAGGTTGAGCACCAGACCCGTGCTGAGTAGGCACAACGGCACGGCCAGCAGCGATGCGCCCCGCCGCCACCAGGCCGCCGACCGCCAGCCCAGGACCGAGAGCACCACAGCGGCGGCGCTGGAGGCGATCCACCACCACAACAGGTGCGGCGCCGGGTCGTCGGCAAGGCCGCCGGCGGTGATGTACCAGTGCGCCCAAGCAGCCACTCCGGCGCCGACGGCCACCGCCGCCGGCAGCCACAGCAGCCGCCAGCGGCGCGATCGCCACCCGATCGCCAGCAGCAGCACCGTCACGGTGACGGCCTGGACCGTGCCCGGAATCCAGCCGTGCATCAGTGACGTGTGGTGCTCTGCCAGCACCGAGAACGCGAGGATCGTCGGTGAACCCGTCACGTAGTCCATTGTGGTGGTTGTTGGGCGCTTTGAGCACAACTTTCGTCGATCGGTTGTGCAACCGGTACTCGGCGCGATGTGGCGTCGGCTATCGCGGCTTCGCCAGGGGGAACGGCAGCGTCTCGCGGATGCTGCGGCCAGTGATGAGCATGACGACGCGGTCGACCCCCATCCCCAGACCTCCGGTGGGCGGCATCGCGTATTCCATCGCCTGCAGAAAGTCCTCGTCGAGCTCCATGGCTTCGGGATCCCCGCCGGCGGCCAGCAGGGACTGCTCCTGCAGGCGGCGCCGCTGCTCCACCGGGTCAGTGAGCTCGCTGTAGGCGGTGCCCAGCTCGACGCCCCATGCCACCAAATCCCAGCGTTCGGCGATGCCGGCTTTACTGCGATGTGGTCGGGTCAGCGGCGACACTGACAAGGGGAAGTCGATGTAGAAGGTCGGTTGCTCGGTTCGAGCCTCGACCAGATGCTCGTAGAGCTCCAGCACCACCGCGCCGGCGTCCCAGCGCGCCAGATAGGGGATGTGTGCGGCGTCGGACAGTTTGCGCAGCGTGGCCAAACTGGTATCGGCGTCGATCTGCTCACCGAGCGCCTCGGATAACGCCTCGTGCACAGTCTTCACCGGCCACACACCGGAGATGTCGACCGCTTCGAAGCCACCACCGGTCGCGCCCGGGCGGGGCCGCATCACCACCTGCGCGCCGTTCGCGGCCTGGGCAGCGTTTTGGATCAGCTCCCGGCAGCCGTCGATCCAATCGGTGTAGTCGGCGTGCGCCTGATAGGCCTCCAGCAGGGTGAACTCCGGATTGTGGCTGAAATCGACGCCCTCGTTGCGGAACGCGCGGCCCAGCTCGAACACCCGCTCCACACCGCCGACGCATAGCCGCTTCAGATACAGCTCGGGCGCAATCCGCAGGTACAGGTCGAGGTCGTAGCTGTTGATGTGGGTGCTGAACGGGCGAGCGGTGGCACCGCCGTGAATTTGTTGCAGGATCGGCGTCTCGACTTCCAGGAAACCCTTGGCGTTCAAGGTTTCTCTGATGGCGCGCAGCACGCTGCTGCGAGCCGCGATCAGCTCGCGCGATTCGGCATTGATCGCCAGGTCGACATAGCGGCTGCGTACTCGCGCTTCCGGATCGGTGAGTCCCTTCCACTTGTTGGGCAGCGGCCGCAGACACTTGCCGATCAATCGCCAGTTGCGGACCATCAGTGACCGGGTCCCGGTTTTGCTGTATCCCATCTCCCCAGTCACTTCGACCAGATCGCCGAGATCGATGGCCTTGGTGAAATCCCTGGTGCGCCCGCGTTCCAGAACTGAATTCTCCAGCAGCAGTTGCGCTTCCGCTGACCAGTCGCGCAGCTGGGCGAACAGCACACCGCCGAAATCCCGGATGCGCAGCACGCGTCCGGAAACCGACACCGTCGTCTGGTCGTCGCTACCCAATGCCTGGGCGATCGTGTGGCTGGGAGCCTGGCCGACCGGGTAGGCGTCAACTCCGCTGTTCTGCAGCATCTTTAGCTTGGACAGCCGGACTCGCATTTGTTCTGGCAGCCGGCGGTTGCCGTTCTCGCCTGCTGCCAGGTCGGTCCGCTGCAACTCGTCGACGTCCGGTGCCGAGCCGTCGCGATGCAAGAGCCCGCTCGCCAACAGCGTCGGCGGCACCGACGGGTGATGCCCGGTGTGGTGTTCCTTGCGCCGAGTGAATGGCAGCACCAGGAAGCCCTCGGCGATCACCGAGGCGACGCCCACCCGGGGGATCATCCGAGCGTCCTCGTAGCAGGCGTAGCGAGGCACCCAGTCGGGTTGATATTTCGTGTTCGAGCGATACAGCGTCTCTAACTGCCACCACCGCGAGAAGAAGATCAAGAATCCGCGCCACAATCGCGCCACTGGACCGGCGCCCAGTTGGGCGCCCTGTTCGAACGCGGACCTGAACATCGCGAAGTTCAGCGAAATACGGCTGATGCCTAGGCGTTCTGCGTGTAGGGCAAGCTCGGTGATCATCAGCTCGATAGTCCCGTTGGGGGATTCCGGAGCACGACGCATCAGATCGAGCGAAACGCCGTTGCGACCCCAGGGCACCAGCGAAAGCATCGCGACCACAGTGTCGTCGGGTTTGACGGCTTCGACCAGCAGGCAGTCGCCATCGGCCGGGTCGCCGAGCCGGCCCAGCGCCATCGAGAACCCGCGCTCGGTTTGGGTGTCTCGCCATGCATCCGCGTATGCGAGCACCCGCTTCATCTCGTCATGCTCGATGTCGCGGTGTCGGCGGATGCGCACCGTGAGCTCGGCACGGCGCGCCCGCGTCACGGCCTGGCGCACCCCGCGCATCTCTCGGCCCGAGAGCCCGAAGTCGGCGGTGTGCAGAATGGCCTCGTCGCCCAGTTCCAGCGCGTTCAGGCCGGCCTGGCGAAACGCTCTTGCCCCCGCCGAACTGGCACCCATATTCCCTGGCGTCCAGCCGTAGGTCTGGCATTGCGCCAACCAGGCGTCGATGGCCTGCGGCCACGCACGTGGGTCACCTATCGGGTCTCCGCTGGCCAGACAGACTCCGACCTCGACGCGGTAGGTGATCGCGGCGCGGCCGGTCGGCGCGAAAACCACCGACTTGTCTCGGCGAGTGGCGAAGTAGCCCAAGGAGTCGTCCTTGCCGTACAGCTCGAGCAGCCCGCGGATGGCGGATTCGTCCTCGCCGGTGAGTGCATTTTCGGCGCGCTGTGATTGGAACAGCACGATCGCCGCGGCGATCAGCGCCATCGCGCTGAACAAGCCGAAGAGCGCGTTAAGGAAGACGTGCGGCCGGCCCACGAACGAGCCGGGGTCGGCGACGGCGAATCCGACCACCCGGTTCACCACGTAGAACAGCCGGTCCTCGACGGCCAGCGAGCGCGGGAACATCTCGACCAGGACCCAGGACAGCCCGATGCCGATCGCCCACCCGGCCAACAGCACCCC
>NZ_JBAPPI010000150.1:0-6007 GCF_049280035.1 Mycobacterium sp.
GGTGCTGGTCTGAATCATGACCGACAATTTATCGCCGAATCCGCCGTTGTTGTGTGAACGGAGGCACCGATTCCGTTTAACAGATGGGGCTGGTTCACCCGTTCAGTTGTCACTGCTGTAGGGCGGCCCGAGGAAGCGTTGCAGCATGATCTGTTGGTCGTTGGGGTCTTTGAGCGGCCAACACCACAGGGCCAAGAAGACGCGGATGAGCCATTGCGCGGCGAGCGCGTCATCGTTTTCGAGACCAAGCATTTCGGCGGCAAACCCGTTCACGGCGGGCGAGTTGGTGATCCAGTCGCTGATCGGAGTGTCGTGCATCGACCGCATCAAGTGAGCCAGCGGATCCGATTGCAGGCCCTGCAGGGCGAGGATGGTGGCGGTGACCACCCGGTCGGGCCCCTTGAGGTCTTTGATAGCGGCGCGCGCCGTGTCGACGATGCGCGCCGCCTGGATTGCAACGACGGCGTCGCGGATCGCGGCCTTGCCGCCGGCATGGCGGTAAATCGTCGCGGGCGAGCAATGCACCTGGGCTGCCAATGCCTCGATGGTGAAGGCGTCGTATCCCCGGCGGACAATCAGGTCGGCGGCCGCGGCATAGATCCGGTCAGCAGCTTCGCTTCGGCGATCCCGTCCGACTAGCCAGTCGTGCCGTGGCATTCCCCTGGGCTCCCGTGGTTGCAGCGTGCTGAAATGGTTTCCTCATGATGAGAATTTTCAGCGTGATTTTCTCACAGTAAAGCCCAGGTGGCACGGCGCACACGATTTCGGCCACCGTCGGCTCGGGTGGCAGCCGTTCCTCAACTTTGCCGCGCCCCGTTGACCCGGCGCCTGGTGACATCCAGCCTGAACCCATGACGGTCGTGGATGATCCGACCCAGTTCTTCAGCGCCGCGGCGTTGCAGGATCCGTATCCGTTGTATGACCGCATGCGTGCAGAGGCACCCGTGCACCGCATCAGCGACTCGATGTTCTACGTCGTGTGCGGCTGGGATGCGGTGCTCGAGGCTGTCGAACGAGTGGATGATTTTTCGTCGAACCTGACTGCGACGATGGTCTACCACGATGACGGCACCGTCACCCCGTTCGACATGGCCCCGCCCGGGGATCCATCGCACGCCCTGGCCACCGCCGATGATCCGGTGCACGCTCTGCACCGCAAGATCTTGTTGCCGCACCTGTCGGCCAAGCGGGTCCGGATCATCGAAGAGTTCGCGGCCGACACCGCGGACCGGTTGTGGGAGGACAACCTGCACGACGGGCGGATCGAGTGGATGAGCGCCATGGCTAATCGGCTGCCCATGATGGTCGTCGCCAGGCTGCTCGGCCTGCCTGATGACGACGCCGACAAACTCATCCGGCTCGGATACGCCGCCACCACGCTGCTCGACGGGATCGTCACTGCCGACCAACTCCAAGCGGCCGGAATGGCGGTCATAGAACTGTCCAGCTACGTCTTAAAACATTTCGAGAAACCCAGCGCCAACGCTGAACACGGCCTGATCGGTGATGTGGCCGCCCGCTGCGCGTCGGGCGAATTGGAGCAAACCCCAGCGCTGACAATCATGCTCACGCTTTTTGGCGCCGCCGGCGAATCGACGGCGTCGCTGTTGGGCAGCGCGGCCTGGATTCTCACCGATCGCCCCGAAATCCAACGGCAGGTTCGTGAGAATCCCGAATTGCTCGGCGTTTTCATCGAAGAGGCGTTGCGCTTCGAGTCGCCGTTTCGCGGCCACTTTCGACATGTGCTGCGCGATACAATGCTGGCCGGGGTCGAAGTGCCCGCCGATTCTCATCTGCTGCTGATGTGGGGAGCGGCCAACCGCGACCCGGCCCACTTCGACGCACCCAACGATTTCCGCCTCGACCGCACTACCGCGAAAGATCACGTGGCGTTCGGCAAGGGCGCGCACTTCTGTGTGGGAGCCGCGCTGGCACGTCTGGAAGCCCGCATCGTGTTGGGCATGCTGCTCGAGCGCACCCATTGGATCGAGGCCGCCGACGTCGGGGACTGGCTACCCAGCATCCTGGTCCGGCGCCGAGAGCGGCTCGAGATACGTTGCCAGGGCATTCGTTAGCCCTCGGCGGGCTTCGTCGAGGTCGGCATAAGAGCCGAGCTGGCGCTCGGAGACCAGCCCGCGCATCGCACCGGGGATCAGCGCGGCCACTTCGCGGACCCGTTGTGGGTCGACACCCAAACCGGCGAAGGCATTTTGACAGGTTTCCTGCCAGCTCTTACCCCACGAGAACAGTTCGGCGGCGGTGCGCGGGTAGAGACGTTCCAGCTCGCGGTGGTCGCGGGGGAGCGCCGCCCGCAGATTCTCAATCGCGCGGGAATCGTCGGACGCCAGGCCGTGGTAGAGGGTGTCGATGATCGCAGAAACCCGCTCGCGCAGCGGGGCATCCGGCTTGACACTGGCCCATGCCGAGAATGTCGCGTCGCGGCGCTCGGCGGTGCGGTGCAGCACGGCTGCCCAGAACCCGTCGACGTCGCCGAATTGATACTGCACCGCGCCCCAGGTAGCGCCGCTCTCCTTGGCGATTCGGGTTGCCGACACGGCACCCGGGTCGCCGGAGGCAAGCGAGCGCACCGCGGCGTCCAGCATCGTCTGGCGGGTGGCCAGTCCGCGCTTATTGCTACGCCGTTGATGCACTTGCACTTGCGCTGGCGTCATGGCATGGATGTTAGCGGGTTTTCGAGATTTTCATAGTGGCCACTAGGATTCTTTCGTTGAGCCGACTATGATTCCTGGCGTCGCCCTGAAATGGCAGGTAGGACGAGGAGGGAAGAAGGGACGTGGCCAAACCGCCGTTGTCGATGAAGCCGACCGGCTGGTTCCAAGTTGCCTGGTCCGACGAGATCGGCGTCGGCGATGTTCACACGATGAAGTACTTCGACCAAGAGATGGTCGCCTGGCGGGCTGAATCAGGTCAGCTCACCGTCATGAACGCCTACTGTGAACATCTCGGAGCACACCTCGGTTACGGCGGCAAAGTCGTCGGCGAGGTATTGCAGTGCCCGTTTCACGGATGGCAATGGAGCCACCAGGGCCGCAACGTCTGTATCCCCTATCAGGATCGCGCGAATCGGGGCCGGCGGATCCGGACCTACCCCGTGACAGAGCGCAATGAGTCGGTCTACATCTGGCACGACGTCGAGGGCCGAGCGCCGTACTTCGACGCGCCCGGCGTGTTCGCCGGATTCAATGACGGCAGCAGCGCCGACGACTATTACCCGCAGCAGAGGTTGTACCGGGAACGCCTGGAACTGCACCCGCAGTACGTGCTCGAAAACGGCGTTGACTTCGCCCATTTCAAGTACGTGCACAACACCCCGATCGTGCCGGTCTTCACCCGACACGACTTCGACGAACCGGTGTCCTTTGTCGACTTCACGATCACCTTCGAGGGTGACGACAACCAGAAGATCGAGGACATCGAGAGTCGCGTGGAGGCCGTCAACGGCGGTCTGGGGATCGCGGTGACCAAGAGTTGGGGCATGGTCGATAACCGCACCATTTCCGCGATCACCCCGGTCGACGAGTCCACCTCCGATGTCCGGTTCATGGTCTATATCGGCCGGACGCCGGGCAAGGATTCGGCTCGTGCCGAGACCAAGGCCCGAGAATTCGGACAGGAAGTGATCCGGCAGTTCGAGCAGGATGTCCACATCTGGGGGCACCAGCGCTACTCGGATCCACCCGCGCTGGCCACCGCCGAGTATGCGGGGTTCACCGCAATTCGCAAGTGGGCCAAGCAGTTCTATCCCGATGGCATTGGTGGCAGCCCCGCCGATGTGTACGCCGCATCCCAGAAAGGCACAACTGAATGAATGCACCCGCTCGGCCGATCCGTGTGTTTCAGGTAGCCACCGGAAACGTCGGCTCGGAGATGATCAAACGGATCGCCGCACAGCCCGATCTGGAACTCATCGGCGTGCACTGCTACTCGCCGGAAAAGATCGGCAAGGACGCGGGCGAGCTGGCGGGCCTGGCTCCCAACGGGGTCAAGGCGACCGGCAGCATCGAAGAGATCATTGCGGCCAAACCGGATGTCGTCACTTTCCATGGCGTGTTCCCCGACGAGGATCTTTACGTCAAAGTCCTTGAGGCAGGGATCAATATCGTCACCACCGCGGACTGGATCACCGGGTGGCACCGCGACAAGAATCACCCGCATCCGTCAGGCAAGCCGGTAACTCGGCTCTTGCAGGAGGCGTGCGAAAAGGGCGGCGCCACGTTCTACGGCACCGGAATGAACCCGGGGCTGAATCAGATTCTGGGCGTGGTGTGTTCGGCTGATGTCGCCGAGATTGAGAACGTCACGACCATCGAATCAGTGGATGTGTCGTGTCATCATTCGAAGGACACTTGGATCGAGGTTGGATACGGCCTGCCGGTCGATGATCCGGAGATCCCGGCAAAGCTTGAGAAGTACACCCGGGTCTTTGCCGACAGCGTGCTGATGATGGCCGACTGCTTCGATGTGGCGCTGGACGAAGTGAAGTTCAGCTATGAGCTGGGCGCGTGCACGAAAGACGTCGACCTGGGCTGGTACACCCTGCCCAAGGGCTCGTTGGGCGGTAACTACATCAAGTACCAAGGCCTGGTGAACGGCGTGCCGCGGGTCGAGACGCATCTGGAGTGGCAGATGACCCCGCACACCGACCCGAACTGGAACATCAAAGGCTGCTACATCAGCCAAATCACCGGTGATCCGTGCGTCTACAACAAGCACATGATCTTCCCCAAGCCGGGCGTCGATCTGTCCAATCCGGATAATTTCGCCTCCATCGGCATGACCGTGACCGGCCTGCCTGCGCTCAATGCGATCAAATCAGTAGTGGCGGCGCGGCCCGGCCTCATCACCAGCGCTGACCTGCCGTTACGCGGATTCGCGGGGCGTTTCAAGCGGTAGCTTTCGACACCACTGCACTGCTGCGCAGTCACCGGTGCTGCGCGGAGGTGCCGTCAGTGGCAGAGTCGGGGGTGAGCGCTGCGGTCTCACATGCGACAGGGATGCTGATAGACGAACTGTTGAGTTGGGTAGACAACATGGCTATGACGTGGGAATTGCCGTGGCCGCAGCTCCACGGCGGGACAGGGCCGGCGGCGTGACCACTATCGATCCGTCAAAGGATCACCCTGAGGCAACCGAAGAAATCACTCTGGGCCTACATGATGCGTCCCCGCCGCACCTTGTGGACGCGATGGCCAAAGATGTAGAGCTCGAATTAGGTTGGGGCAAACTAATTTTCGGCCAAACCTTCGCCGATGCCGCCACGCTGACCGAGGCGCTGCGACGGGAAGTGGCGGGGCGCCGCGACATCTGCATCTACGCGCGCGAGTCTCACGTGGTCGTCGCAGGAGCACCGACTGAGCTTTTCATCGATCCCAGCCACACCTATCGACTGCGCTTCACTGATGACTCGCCCGAGGAAAGCCTGGCTCCGCCGCCGATCGGTGTGACCGTGCGGACACTGAACGATGCGGCTGATGCCGACGCCATGAACCGCGTATTCGTGCGCTGCGGAATGGTCCCGTCGCCGGTTGAGACGATCTGGGACAACCACCTCCATGCCGACTCGGTGACCTACCTGATCGCGGTGCGTGACAACGACAACGCCGTGGTTGGCACCGTGACCGGTGTCGACCACAAAGTGTTCTTCAACGATCCGGAGCACGGATCTAGCTTGTGGACCCTGGCGGTCGACCCGGCTGCGTCGCTGCCCGGCATAGGCGAAGCGCTCACCCGGGCCTTGGCCGAGCACTTCCGCAGTAAGGGCCGCGCCTACCTTGACCTTTCAGTCGCGCACGACAACGCGGCGGCAATCGGTCTCTACGAGAAGCTGGGCTTTCGCCGCGTTCCAGTGCTGGCGATCAAACGCAAGAACGCGATCAACGAGCCGCTGTTCGCACCACCGCCGGAGACAGTCGACGACCTCAACCCTTATGCGCGGATCATCGCCGACGAGGCGATGCGCCGCGGTATCTGGGTAGAGGTTCTGGAT
>NZ_JBAPPI010000151.1:0-4446 GCF_049280035.1 Mycobacterium sp.
GGGTTGCGGTGCGTGGGCGAACGCGATATGCCAGCGGCCGGCCCGATCACAGGTGATGCGGTAGGACTTCACGCCCTCCGGAACCTGCCGCGACAGGCGGAACCGGACCCAACCGACCTTGGGCACCCACACCCGGCTAAACCGCCGGTTCAGACGTCGGACGTGATGGGCTTTGACCGCCACCTGCCGGAAGCCCTCATGCGCAACCGCTTTGCGCCACCTCGGTCGGCGATGCGTTCCCGCGAAAAAGTTACTCATCGCCTGCGCGAAATCCCGCAGCGCCTGCTGCTGCACCGTCTGCGACCCCGCTGCCAACCACTGGTATTCGGCGCGGGCCGCAGTCAACTGAACGCACTGCTCGTTATAACCCGGCGCGCGGCGGCCCGGTTGCCAGTGCAGTTGCTGCTCGACCGCCAAGTTCCACACATACCGGGCGTGGCCACAATGCTCGGCCAAGACCACCGCCTGATCGGCAGTCGGAAGCAACCGATATCGCGACACCCCCGCAACCTAGCCGTCACCCCCGACAACCCACCGAAAGGAGACGGTCATGGCCCGACCGAAGTGCATAAGTACGCGATCGCGCGTCAGGTACTGCGGTCGGTTTAGTTATTAGGCCCGGGTACCAATCGCGGTCAACGCGTCGTCCAGCGTCGGATACAACGAGAGGACTTTGTCGAGGCCGGTCAACTGTATCGGTCGGCTTGTCGCCGGATTGTTGGCCACTATCGCGACCTGAGCAGATTTGCTGACCTTTTCGTGAGCGGCCGCCAGGATCCGAAGACCTACCGATGCCATGAATCTCACTTCAGAAAGGTCAATGACGAGAATCGGCGGATCATCGTCGAGCGCTCCCGTAATCGCCGCTTCAAAAGCCGGCGCGGTGCTCAAATCGATTTCGCCGCCGATGCTTACCACGGCGACCCCTTCGCGGCGAGCGAGGGAGGTGGTGATCGGACCCGCAGCAGACAACGGCCATCCTTGGTCGGGTGTCCCATCGCGCCTGGCGACCCTGGTGCCGACCCGGTGCCGTCGTCGCAAACTGGCAGAAATACTACTTCAACTCCTCGCCCGGCGAGGCTCGGTTAGTCTTGGCGCGGGGCTTCTGCCCGCCTGCGGCAAGCCGGGAGGTTCGATGTCGGATCAAACGATAGATTTGTCGGGAACGAGCGTCGTCAACCAGGCGCCGGCGATCTCGAGCGAAGGTTTGCTGCTGCCACAGCTGGTGCAGCACTTGCGGCAGAACCGAACGGCTTTGCGCGAGGAATGGGCCCGCCGAATCACCGAAGCCGAATTGCTGACCGCGATGTCTCCGGAGGAGATCTTCTCCGAGGCGACGACGGTGTACGACAGCTACGTCGAGGTGCTCGAGACCGGTAGCGTTGAGGCGCTCCAAGATTACGCACGCGACCTGTCCGAGCGCATCATTCCACGTGGCGTGGAAACCAACGAGGTCGTCGGCATCGTGCTGCTGCTGCGCGACGTGCTGGCCCGCTCACTGTTCGAGAAATACCAGACGGACTTCGACCTGCTGAACCGAGTGCTCGACGCTTACGAGCCCGCCGCCAACCGCATCGCCAACACCGTCGCCGTCGGCTTCGTGCAGGAACGCGAGCGCATCATTCGCCAGCAGCAGGAAGCCATCCGCGAGCTGTCCACGCCGGTGCTGCAGGTGCGCGAGCAGTTGCTGATCTTGCCGATCATCGGTGTGCTGGACAGTCAGCGCGCCCGGCAGGTCACCGAGCAACTGCTGCGAGCTATTCGCGCCAACCGAGCCAAGGTCGTCGTCATCGACATCACCGGTGTGCCCACCATCGACTCGACGGTGGCCAACCACCTGGTGCAAACCGTCGATGCGTCGGGCTTGATGGGTGCCAGCGTGATCATCACCGGCCTGTCTTCGGAGATCGCGCTCACCCTGGTGACTATCGGGCTGGATCTTTCCAAGATGAACGCCGTCGGTGACCTGCAGGGCGGTATCGAAGAAGCCGAACGTCTGCTGGGCTACGAGGTCACCCGCACCGGCGAAACGGGCGGGTAACAATACTTCGTTGAGAGCTAACACGAGCGCGCCATGCCAGTACCGATCCTGAAGCAGGGCCCCATCCTCATTGCCTCAGTGCAAGCGGCGCTGACCGACTCTGACACCGAGCGGCTGCGCTACGACCTGATGGAGCGGGTCAGCCGCTTTCGCGCACAGGGCATCATCGTCGACGTCACGGCCATCGACGTGATGGACTCATTCGCCGCCCGGTCGCTGCGCACGATTGCGCACATGACGCGGCTGCGCGGCGCGGACACCGTGATCGTCGGCCTGCAGCCCGAGGTCGCGTTTGCGATGGTCCAACTGGGTTTGATGTTCGACGATATGTACACGGCGCTGGACCTGGAGGAGGGCCTGGCGCTGCTGAATAGACAACTCGGACTGGGGAAATCGATCGGACTCGACGGTGGCGGATGATGTCATCGTCGATGTCGGCAACCCCGACGACATCGTCGCGGCGCGTCAGGCGGGCCATCAGTTGGCCCGCAAGCTCGGTTTCTCGCTGACCGATGTCACGATGATCGCCACGGCGATCTCGGAAGTCGCCCGCAACATCACCAGCTATGCCGGTTACGGGGCGATTCGGGTTGGGGTGGAAGATCGCGAGGGCAGGCAGGCGCTGGTGGTGCGTGCCGAGGACGGCGGTCCGGGCATCGCCAACATCGAACGGGCTATGGAGGACGGCTTTTCGACCGGGCGCGGCCTAGGCCTCGGCTTGCCCGGCGCACGTCGGCTGATGGACCGCATGATCGTGGAGTCCACACCGGGTCAGGGGACGGTTATCGAGATGTGGAAGTGGATTCCGCGAAATGGCTGAGCACGGTTGGCTGGGACCGATCGAATGGGCGGCCAAGGCGCGCGCGCGGCCGGGCGAAAACATTTGCGGCGACCGGCTGATCGCGGTCGACGTGAACGGTACCGGCGCCCTCCTCGGTGTGCTGGACGGTCTCGGCCACGGCGCGGATGCCGCCGAGGCGGCCAAGCGCGGTGTGGACGTGCTCCGGGCTGCCCGTGCCGAGCCGCTCGACGTCCTGGTCCAGCGCTGTCACCGTGCCTTGTCGGGCACCAGAGGGGCAGCGATGACGTTGGCGCACATCGACTTTCGCTCCGATACGCTCAGTTGGATCGGCATCGGCAATGTCACCGCCGACCTCGTCGCCAAACACCCGGCCGGCGTCGAGGTGCGGTCTTCTGCGCGTCTTACCGGCGGCATCGTCGGTTACCGCGTACCCGAAGCGCTGACACC
This sequence comes from Mycobacterium sp., assembly GCF_049280035.1. Classification (GTDB taxonomy): domain Bacteria; phylum Actinomycetota; class Actinomycetes; order Mycobacteriales; family Mycobacteriaceae; genus Mycobacterium. The sequence goes on from NZ_JBAPPI010000151.1 coordinate 3,291, forward strand.
GCAGAAAGTTCCGATCCGACCCGGCGACCTGGTCGTCATCGCCAGCGACGGCATCGTCGAAGACCATCTGGACGACATCGATTTCTCCGCGTCGTCTTTGGCGATCGCCGACCATATTTTGCACCGGCACGCCAAAGACAACGATGACGCGCTGGTGCTCGCCGCACGTCACCGAGGCGCGTCGGGATGACCCGCACGAGCGACTTCCATGCCGGGTACGCCGCCGTCCTGCGTACCTACCTGGAGGTGCGCGGCGAGGAAGAACTCGCCGTCGGCCACGAACTCGGACGCCTGGCCTTGCAAGAAGGCATCAGCATGCTGGACATCATCGAGAACCACTTCCAACTGGTCGACGACCTCGCGCAGGATCCCGGCTTCGATCGACCGGCTGCCCTGGGCTTCCTATTGCAGACGCTGGCCCCACTCGATATCGCGACCCGCGGATTTTTAGACGGCACAAAGCGTTACGAGGAGCAGCGGGCCCGCGCCGAAGACCTTGCCGATCGCGATGAATTCCGCAGCGCGTTGGTGAATTCGCTGCAGGAGGGATTCTTTGTTGCCGATGCCGCCGGCGCGGTGGTCGAGCTCAACGACGCCTTCACCAAGATCACCGGCTACCCGGCACACGGCATCCCCTATCGTTGGCCGCACCCGTGGTTGGTCGACGAAAAGGCCGCTCGACTACAACAATCCAGGCTCGGCCAAGAAAGCCAAGTCCAATACGAGACACCGATTCGGCATCGAGACGGCCGTCTGGTGTGGGTGACGGCCAATATCAACCGGGTCATGACAGATGCCGCAGCTGGCGACGTGTACGTCGGGACGATTCGCGACATCACCGCCGAGCGGGCGTTCGCGGCGCGGGAAAGCGCGGTCCTGCGTCTGGCCACAGCGGTCGGCGTGGCCAAAAGCGTGGCCGAGGTGCTGACAATCACCCTCGACGAGTGTCGCCTCGCGCTCGACGTACACCGGGTGGTGGCCGCGGTGTGGCCGACGAACGATGGTGAACCAACGATTCAGGTGGCCGGCGAGAAAGCCTTACTGCCGTGGCGTCAACTCGATCCGGTGCTGCGCCAGATATTTCAGCAGGCCCGTCATCAATTACCGCTCACAGTGCAGCCGATCGAATGGCCGGACAACCCGGGCATGGCACGCG
>NZ_JBAPPI010000152.1:0-2857 GCF_049280035.1 Mycobacterium sp.
ACCGGCGGCGGGAACGCCGGGGTGACGGGCATCCGGGGGGGCAGCGGAGAACCTTGGGGCGCAGCGGCGATCACCGACGCCACGATGGTGCCGTGCGCGTCACAGTCCATCAAGCCGTCGCCGCCCATGATGTAGTCGCCACCGGGCACCACGGGTAGCCGAGGGCTGGGGTTGACGCCGGTGTCGATGACCGCGACCGGCACCCCGTTACCTGTCGAGTACTGCCAGGCCTTGGCGATGTTGAGCATCGCGAAGCCCGGTGCCATGACGGCCACATTCGGATCGGCGACGGTGATGGTTCGTGCGCAGATGTTGCTTTGCCGCATCGGCTGATCCGGGCCGGGCTTGCCATCTGCAGGCACCCGGCCGGGGTCGACTGTCGGCCGCGGAATTGCCTGAGCCGCAGGAAGACCGGTCGATAGACCGACCAGCAGGCCGACCAGCGTTAGCGCGAAGATCCGCCGCGGCGAAAAGGCACCGATCATCGCATCCGCACCCAGTTGAACAATCCGCCGATCCCCGCGGCCAGCGGAAGAGCCGCGATGATCGCGAAGATTTCTAGCCATTCGGCGATCATCCGCACCAACGGGGTGAACCTGGTGATAGGCACCAACAGCGCCGCCGCCAGCCCGGCGGCACCGAATCCACCCAAAACCAGGGCAGCCCACGCCACCGGCTCGGCCGATGCCGCGGGCTCATGCAGGACGTATTTGATGACGCCGGCGCATGTTGCGGCCGCGGCCCCGCACACCAGCGCAATAGCTTGCCGTTTGTCGGCGAATGCCCGTCCGCGGCTGATGAAGATGAGGACGAACAGCCCCGCCAGCACCGCGGCCGCCCCACTCCGGTTGCGGCCCGGCATCAGCGTGGCCCACACCGCGGCGGGCAGCGTCAGGCCGGCCGCGACACAGATTCCGGTCAGCACATTGTTCGCGGTAACCGCGGCGGCCGCGATCTGCGTCCCACGCGGCGTGGTGTCTGGGCTCAGCTCTTCCTCGGCGGCCTCGTCCACCGGCGAGACCGCGTCGACCGGCAATCCGGCGCTGCGACGAAACAGGTCGCGGCCGGTGACCGACCCGAAGTACGGCGGCCGTATCCGAGCGGACCACAGCGCGATCGTGGGCGCCAGGGTCAGCAAGAACAGCAGCACGACCAGGGTGCACATGCCCAGCCACTGGGCGGGAACCGGCCGCCACATCCGGGCCGCGGCGACCAGTCCGCCCAGCGCGCACAGCGTCACGATCGTCGCCGCCACATTGACGTGGCGCCGCGTCATCACCGCTATCCCGCACGTGAGCACGCCAGCCGCGAGAGCGACGATAAACATATGCGCGGCCCCCAGTTTGCCGGGCGCCCCCGCACCCAGACTCACCGCCAGCAGCGGCACGGAAAGCCAGGCGAATCCGCCGAGGATGTCAGCACGAGCCGGCCACCAGCGCGCCACCACGCCCGCACCACCGACGGCAAGCAGGCCCAGGACACCTGTCACGATGCTGGGCATTAGCGAGTCGCTGGCGGTACGGTCACGCACGGCCAGCCCAAGCACCGCCGCGGAGATCATGGCCAGGATGGCCAGCGCGGTGTGCGCCGCAGTGTCGGCTGTGACGGGCTCGAAGAGTTGTTGGCCGATCCGGGCCAAGCCGGTGGACAACGACTCGTATTGCGGTTCGAACGAGTCGCCCTGGACCGCGGGAACCAGCACCAGTGTGGCGCCGTCTTCGACGCCCAACTCATCGAGAGTCTTAGTGACGTCCAGCCGCACTCCGTTGGACTTGTGCAATTCGTAGCCGACTCCGGATTCCAGCCCGGTCAAACCCCGCCGTTTGAGCTCGTCGTTGAGCAGCTCGACGATGTTGTCGACGAACACCTCCACCGGCACCGATGCCGGGTACACCTGCGAGACAAGGTGTTCGCCACATACCACCGCAACTGCGCAACGCGCGGGAAATGCGACTTTCGCCATTACCGTGGCCTGTCGGCGTCCGGAACATATTTGTCCGCTAACGCCGCGGTGATCTCAAATAGCCGGAGCCGTGTTTTCTTCTGCAATTCGTGTTGGGTATCGATGATCCCGCCCTTGGCTAAATGCGGGTCGTAAGGCATAAATTCAACTGTCGCACCCGATTGGCCGAAACGTTCGGTCAGATAAGCTCGCGCGTCGGGATCGAATTTGTTGCGGCTGTCGTTCAGAATGACCATGCTGCGCGACACCAATTCGTGATAGCCCATCGCCCGCAGCAAATCGATAGCCCGCGTCACCGGCAACGAAGTGTCGGCGGTAAGTCCCGATACGAATACCAATGTGTCGCAGGCGTCGAACACAGCCTTCATCACCGGGTGTTCAAGGTCGTCGGAGGTGTCCACCACAATGACGTTGTGGGTGCGACGGAGCCGCGACAGCACGCCGGTGAACATTGACGGCACCAGCGGCCGCGGTTGGTCAGACGCCCGGTTCCCGGCCAGCACATCTAGCCCTAAGTTGTTCTGGCCCAGGTGTTCCCGGATGTCCGCATAGCCCTGGACATCGGTGTCGTTCAAAACGGCGGCGTAGTCACCCGGTGGCGCCTCGTCGATCCGCCCGGCCAGCGTCCCGAATCCGGGCGCGGCGTCGATGGCGACGACGTTCTCTGGTCGGCACTCACGGAACACTGCGCCGAGACACGCCGTCATCGTGGTCTTGCCAACGCCACCCTTTCCAGAAACCACCCCGACGACATACTGCTTGCGGATGTGGCGGCGTATCCGCCCCTGCAATTCGCGGTAATGCCGCTCAGCCGGCGATTCGCCGAAGTTTATGGTGTGAAAGGATGCGCCATAAATGAACTTCCGCCAGCCTGATCCGGGCGGAATTTTGCGC
>NZ_JBAPPI010000153.1:0-1835 GCF_049280035.1 Mycobacterium sp.
GGCCCAGACTGCTGGCACCGCAGCCCTCGACTCGGTGCAAGGCCTGGCCGACGGCATCGCCGACCTGCGCCGCCGCGTCGACGCGGCGGGCCGGGACTGGTCGAAGTTCGACGTGGTATTCACCAACTTCGACGGAGGCAGCCCGGCAGACGACGACTTCAACGCGGACGCTTACCTGGCCGGAATGGAGAAGCTGGCCACCCTCGGCGTCACCTGGCTGCAAGTGGGGTTGCCGGGCGACAGCGTTGCGCATGTAACCGAAACCATCGAGCGATTCGCAACCCTGGTGATCGACGCGGGCTGAGGCGGGTGGGCCGCGATAAGGCTTTACAATGTTCGATGAAAATGTCACGCTCGCTAGGTGACGACGGAATCTGAGCAGAAGCAGTGGTCGGTCGCCGGTCTCCTCGAGTTGTTCGATGCGCGCGCCGACGGAGCCGACCGCTTCACCGCTGAAACCGGCATCGCCGGCGCGGACGAACGGCAGGTGGTCGAAGGCACCCAGGTGCTGGCACAAGTGATCGTCGCGGTCGCCAAGCGTTTTCCGGACAAGTCAGTGCGGTCGGCGCACGCGGTGTTCTCCCGCGCCGTAATGGTTGGGCCGCCAGTCGAATTCGATATCGACGTCGTGCACGAAGGCCGTTCCACCGCGACCGCGGTGGTCTTTGTTAAGCAGAACGACCGCCGCTGCATCACCGTCACCGCGCTCGTCGACATCCCGTCGGCCGATGTGATTCGCCACCAGTTGCCCCGCCCTGAGGTGGCCGCGCCGGCCGACTCCAACGTCTCGCCGATGCCGATGGCCGGCCGGGAACTGCGGCTGGTCGACGTGGTCGATGTCAACAGCCCCGACGAAGTCGGGCCGCCGGAGCTGTACGCCTGGCTGCACTATGACCCGATTCCCACCCGCGACGATTTGGCTAAGGCGCTGATCGCATATTTCACCGGCCATTTGGGCATTTCGACCACGATGCGCGCCCATGCTGGCATCGGCACCAGCCAGTCGCATCTGACCGTGTCCACCGCGCCGATGACGGTGACGGTCAGCTTCCACGAGCCGGTGTCTTGGTCGGGCTGGTTGCTGTACACGCACGAGAGCACCCAGGTGGGCGCGGGCATGTCGTATGTGCGCGGCGCCGTGCACACACAAGAGGGTGAGCTGATCGCCTCGTTCGCACAGGACGCGCTGATCCGCCCGCCGCGCGCCAGCGACACCGCGATCAAAACCGAGGCGCGGCTGTAGCACTCATGGACTTTGCGAGCGTCGAACTCTCCGCGGAGGACAAGGAATTCCGCGATCGGTTGCGGGCGTTTCTGGCCGTCCACGTCACCGACGAAGTGCGCCGACGGGACCGGGAGACCGGGGAGAATTTCGACGAGGGCGTGCACTTGGCACTGGCTGGCGAAGGCTATCTGGCCGCCGACTGGAAGGACGAGTCCGAGGGTGGCTTCAACGCGGTGCGCCGGCGGATCTGGGACTTGGAGATCGGCCGGGCCCACACCCCGTGGTTCCACTGGGGCACCACCGCCGTGGTGGCGCGGGCAGTGCAGCAGTTCGGATCCGCGGGGCTCGCCGAGGAGGTGCTGCCCGGGGTGCTGTCCGGCCACGTCCGGCTGTGCCTGGGCTACACCGAGCCGGAGGGCGGCTCCGACGTGGCGACCTGTAAGACTCGCGCCGTTCGCGACGGCGCTGGCTGGGTTATCAACGGCTCCAAGATGTTTACGTCCAATGCCCACAACGCGAAATACGTTTTCTTGCTGACTAACTCGGATCCGGAAGCGCCAAAACACAAGAACCTGACGATGTTCCTGGTGCCGCTGGACTCGCCGGGCAT
>NZ_JBAPPI010000154.1:0-3607 GCF_049280035.1 Mycobacterium sp.
GAGTACTGGTCCGCGCACCCCGCACCATCGAAGCGTTGGGTCGAGTCGACACCGTGTGCTTCGACAAGACCGGCACGCTCACCGAAAACCGGCTTCGCGTGGTGCGTTCGGTGCCGGCCGCGACCAAGACGCGAGGCCCCTTCCCCGCCGCGGACGACCCGCAGGCCGCCCACGTCTTGCGGGCCGCCGGCTGGGCATCCACCCAGCCAGAAGAGGGGCGGGGTCACGCTCACGCCACCGACGAGGCAATCCTGAAAGCGGCGGATTCACTTGACGCCCATGGCGATTCGGAGTGGACCGTGCTCGCGGAGGTCCCGTTTGAGTCCAGTCGTGGCTTCGCCGCGGCGATCGGCACGCTGAGTGCGGACCCGTCCAAGCCATTGCTGATGCTCAAGGGCGCTCCAGAAGTCGTGCTGCCGCGCTGCCGGTTCGCAGATCCGGAGGCCGACTTGAACCATGCTGAGTCTTTGGTGCACAGCCTTGCCGAGCAGGGCTTGCGTGTGCTGGCCGTCGCACAGCGCAGCTGGGTGCACGACACCGAAGACGATGACGACACCGATGCCGATGCCGTCGACGCCGCCGCACATGACCTGCAGTTGCTCGGCTACGTCGGGTTAGCCGATACCGCACGACCCTCGGCACGCCCGTTGATTGAAGCGCTGGTGGACGTTGAACGAAAGGTCGTGCTGATCACCGGCGATCACCCGGTGACCGCGCGGGCGATCGCCCATCAGCTGGGCCTACCGACGGATGTGCGGGTGGTCACCGGCGCCGACCTCGCCGGCCTCGACGAGGACGCCTGTGCCAAACTGGCCGCCGACGTGCAGGTCTTCGCCAGGGTCAGCCCGGAGCAAAAGGTGCAGATCGTCGCGGCGCTGCAGCGCAGCGGGCGAGTGACGGCGATGGTCGGCGACGGCGCCAACGACGCCGCCGCCATCCGGATGGCTGACGTGGGCATCGGGGTGAGTGGCCGCGGTTCCTCCGCAGCCCGCGGTGCCGCCGACATCGTGCTGACCGAGGACGACCTGGGCGTGCTGCTCGACGCGTTGGTCGAGGGCCGCGGCATGTGGGCCGCCGTCCGCGACGCGGTGACGATCCTGGTCGGTGGCAATGTCGGCGAGGTGCTGTTCACCATCATCGGTACGGCATTCGGCAGCGGACGGGCGCCGGTGGGAACCCGTCAACTGCTACTGGTGAACTTGCTGACCGACATGTTCCCCGCGCTCGCGGTCGCCGTCACGCCGCAGTTCGACGAACCTGATGCTGAGGAATACGACACCGAGGAAGAGGCCGACGAGGCGCGGCGGGCCTACCAACGATCGGTGCTCACCGCGCCGACGCCGTCACTGGACGCTCCGCTGATGCGACAGATCGTCACCCGTGGTGCTGTCACGGCCGCCGGTGCAACGGCTGCCTGGGCTATCGGGCGCTGGACGCCGGGCACCGAAAGGCGCACGGCAACAATGGGATTGACTGCTCTGGTGACGACCCAGCTGGCCCAAACGTTGCTAACCCGGCGGCACAGCCCACTGGTCGTGGCGACCGCGCTGGGCAGCTCCGCGGTTCTGATCGCCATCGTCCAGACTCCTGGCGTCAGCCACTTCTTTGGCTGCACGCCGCTGGGGCCGGTCGCCTGGACCGGCGTGGCTGGTGCCACCGCGGCGGCCACCGGCTTGTCCGTGCTCGCGCCCAACTGGTTGGCCAAAACCGCCGGAGCCGTCCAGCCCGACCAAGCGTGAAATTCCAGCGCGACTGACCAGCTTCCAGCTGGCCGGAAGCCAATCGTCAATCGCACCATAGACTTTGGCGCGAATAGTTCGGCGCAGCAGACAAATCCGTCCCTCCCCCACGGGCTTGGGACGATGCCTTCATCAAACTGGCATTGAACCGCGCAAGCAGCTCGACCGTGTCCTATCCGATTGAGCCGCCGCTGCCAGGCAAGCTGACTGGCCAGTTACCTGACAAGCCAGTTGCACTGTCCGCTGGCGGATGCGGGTGCAACCCCAGACGGCCGATGATCCGTCCAACGTGCAGGAGGAATCGAAGATGACATCGACCGTTGCCGACTCGCATCGAGTCATCACTTGTGTCGATGACGACGGTGGCGAGCGGATAAGCGCTTTCGGAATGGACCGGGCAGAGATCTGCGGCGCGTTCAAGCCAGCAGGCCGCCCATACTGGCTGATATATATAAGCACCACCGTGGCCGAAGCGGGCGGCCGGTCGCATCCTCGCCTGGTCCCGCCACACCTTCAGCTGGGGAACCAGCAGAGCGCCCGTGAGTGGGTTGAACTAATTGCCTACCTCTACGCACGATCGGCGACATCGTGAGCGCGCCGGATGGCCGGCTCCGGGTATCGCCAGACCACGGCCAAAGTAGATTCTCGAGCGCGCAGCCCGGTGCCGGAATCCGGCGACACAGCCCGCCTCTCGGCCGCAGCCGGATGGTCGCTGCTAGTGATGGTGTGCGGCTGTCGGTGCGTGACTATGGGTCTCGCGCACCTGACCACACTGTGGTCCTTCTGCATGGCTTTTGCTTAGACCAATCGTCGTGGGATATTCAGATCGGTCAGCTGATCCGCGAGTGGGGCAATGACATTCGGATCATCAGCTACGACCATCGCGGCCATGGCGACTCCGCCGACGCGCCCATGCACACTTACCGCATCGAGCAGCTCGCCGACGATCTAGCCACGCTGCTCATAGCGCTTCGCGTTAAAGGCCCACTCACCCTCGCAGGGCACTCCATGGGCGGCATGGCAGCCCTGGCCTACCTCGGGCGGAGCGCCAGTCATCGCCCCGTCGAACCGAAATCGCTTGTCCTCGTCGCCACTGCTGCAGGCAAACTCGCCAACCGGGGCCTCGGCCGGCTATTGGCCACCCCGGCCGCGAAGATCCTCCACAGGCTCGTGCAGCACACGCCGCATTCGATGACCGACGGGATAGTTCGGGCTCTCGCCCGCCCGCTGTGGCCCGTCCTGACGAGATGTGCCGGATACGCCGCGGGCGACGGTGCTCTCGCCGCTGTATCCGCCGCAAGCATTAACGCAACCCCATTGCCGACCAAAGTCGGGTTCCTTCCCAGCCTGCGGAACTACGACCAATACCACACGCTTGGTTCTATCTCCGCCGCCACGACCGTCATCGCTGGTGGAGCCGACAAGCTCACCCCGCCCGCGCATGCCCACGATCTAGCCGCCGGCATCCCCCGGGCGATGCTCGTGCACGAGCCCGGCGCCGGACACATGCTGCTACATGACTCCCCGCGGCTCGTCACAGACACAATCAGCCGTGCCCTCACACGATCCGTTGAACCCCCTACACCACAGGATGTTCCGGCGTGATCGGCCAACGCGGCCAACCGCCCGACGTCGAGATCGGCACCTAGCCCAGTGGCGCTCTGCGCAGGTCAACGTGGTCGACAATATTTCACCCGGCTGCTTCTCGGGGTCTTGCCGGGTAGGCGTCAGAGGTCTGACGACCTCGAAAAGGCGGCAAATTCACGTTTTGGCCATCTAACAGCGGGCACTCGCAGCAAGATCGATTCATGGCGATCGCAAGCGCCGCGCAGCCGGGCGCAGCGGGTCGCCATGCGACAGGTGTTGCG
>NZ_JBAPPI010000155.1:0-11376 GCF_049280035.1 Mycobacterium sp.
AGACCGAGCTGTTCGGCAAAAACGGTTGGCACCCAGGCGATTCCTGGATTGCCTCAACCACGCTGGGCAGGGTGATCTTCAACGAGCTGCTGCCCGTCGGGTATGCGTTCGTGAACAAGCAGATGCACAAGAAGGTGCAGGCGGCGATCATCAACGACCTGGCCGAGCGCTGCCCGATGATCGTGGTCGCGCAGACCGTCGACAAGCTCAAGGACGCCGGCTTCTACTGGGCCACCCGCTCGGGTGTGACGGTCTCGATGGCCGACGTGCTGGTGCCACCGGGCAAGCAGGAAATCCTCGATGCTTATGAGGAGCGCGCCGACAAGGTCGAAAAGCAGTTCCAGCGTGGTGCTTTGAACCACGACGAGCGCAACGAGGCGCTGGTGGAGATCTGGAAGGAAGCCACCGACGAGGTGGGTGAAGCGCTGCGCGAGCACTACCCGAGCGACAACCCGATCATCACGATCGTCGACTCCGGTGCCACCGGTAACTTCACCCAAACCCGCACGCTGGCCGGCATGAAGGGTCTGGTGACCAACCCGAAGGGTGAATTCATCCCGCGGCCGATCAAGTCCTCGTTCCGTGAGGGACTGACGGTGTTGGAATACTTCATCAACACCCACGGCGCCCGAAAGGGTCTGGCGGACACCGCGTTGCGTACCGCCGACTCGGGTTATCTGACCCGTCGCCTGGTCGACGTGTCGCAAGACGTCATCGTCCGCGAGGCCGACTGCGGCACCGAGCGCGGCATCAACGTCGAGCTGGCTGAGCGTCAGCCCGACGGCACGCTGATCCGCGACCCGTTCATCGAAACCTCGGCGTACGCGCGGACATTGGGCACCGACGCCGTCGACGAGAAGGGCAATGTCGTCGTCGCGCGCGGGCACGACCTCGGCGACCCGGAGATCGACGCGCTGCTGGCCGCCGGTATCACGCAGGTGAAGGTGCGTTCGGTGCTGACCTGCACGACCGGCACCGGCGTCTGCGCGACCTGCTACGGGCGCTCGATGGCCACCGGCAAACTGGTCGACATCGGCGAAGCCGTCGGTATCGTGGCCGCCCAGTCCATCGGCGAGCCCGGCACGCAGCTGACCATGCGCACCTTCCACCAGGGCGGTGTCGGTGAGGACATCACCGGTGGTCTGCCCCGCGTGCAGGAGCTGTTCGAGGCCCGGGTGCCGCGCGGCAAGGCGCCAATCGCCGACGTCACCGGACGGGTGGGTCTGGAGGAGGGCGAGCGCTTCTACAAGATCACCATCGTCCCCGACGACGGCGGCGAGGAAGTGGTCTACGACAAGCTCTCCAAGCGGCAACGCCTGCGGGTGTTCAAGCACGAGGACGGCTCTGAGCGGCTGCTCACCGATGGCGACCACGTCGAGGTGGGCCAGCAGCTGATGGAAGGCTCCGCCGACCCGCACGAGGTGCTGCGGGTGCAGGGCCCCCGCGAGGTGCAGATCCACCTGACCAAGGAAGTCCAGGAGGTCTACCGGGCGCAGGGTGTGTCGATCCACGACAAGCACATCGAGGTGATCGTCCGGCAGATGCTGCGCCGGGTGACCATCATCGACTCGGGCTCGACGGAGTTCCTGCCCGGCTCGCTGATCGACCGCGCGGATTTCGAGGCGGAGAACCGTCGCGTGGTGGCCGAGAGCGGCGAGCCCGCCGCAGGCCGCCCGGTGCTGATGGGTATCACCAAGGCGTCGCTGGCCACCGACTCGTGGCTGAGCGCGGCGTCGTTCCAGGAGACCACGCGAGTGCTGACCGATGCGGCGATCAACTGCCGCAGCGACAAGCTGCAGGGTCTGAAGGAGAACGTGATCATCGGAAAGCTGATCCCGGCCGGTACCGGCATCAACCGCTACCGCAACATCCAGGTTCAGCCGACCGAGGAGGCCCGGGCCGCGGCGTACACGATCCCGTCCTACGAGGATCAGTACTACAGCCCGGACTTCGGCCAGGCCACCGGGGCTGCGGTTCCGTTGGACGACTACGGCTACTCCGACTATCGGTAGTTCGACGACGATGCGGCGAGGCACGAGCCGCTGAGGAGTCGGACAATCGAAGGTAAGTCAACAATCGAAAAAGCCCCGGGTTTCGCCCGGGGCTTTTTCGTGCCCGTCGAGTGTCACGCTGGCGTGGCTTCGGCGTTCCAACGTCACTCTGGCGTGACGCTCACGTCGTCCGCACCGCTTACTAGACTGGCCGACGTGCTAATCGGTTCACATGTCAGTCCGCAGGATCCGCTGGCCGCAGCTGCGGCCGAAAACGCCGATGTGGTCCAGATTTTCCTCGGCAACCCGCAGAGCTGGAAGGCGCCCAAGCCGCGCGACGACGCCGCAGCGCTCAAAGCCGCGGCCCTACCGATCTACGTGCACGCGCCGTACTTGATCAATGTCGCGTCGGCGAACAACCGGGTGCGGATCCCGTCGCGCAAGATCTTGCAGGACACCTGCGACGCAGCCGCCGAGATCGGCGCTGCCGCGGTGATCGTGCACGGTGGCCACGTCGCCGAAGGCAGCGACCTCGACGAAGGTTTTGGACGCTGGCGCAAGGCGCTCGACCAACTGCAGACCGAGGTTCCTGTCTACCTGGAGAACACCGCCGGCGGCGATCACGCAATGGCTCGCCACTTCGACACCATTGGTCGGCTCTGGGATCACATCGGCGACAACGGGATTGGCTTTTGCCTCGACACCTGCCATGCCTGGGCGGCGGGCGAAGGGCTGGTCGACGCGGTCGACCGGATCAAAGGCATCACCGGCCGCATCGACCTGGTGCACTGCAACGACTCCAAGGACTCGGCGGGCTCGGGCCGCGACCGACACGCCAACTTCGGCACCGGGCAGATCGATCCCGAGTTGTTGGTGGCGGTGGTCAAGGCCGCGGACGCACCGGTGATCTGCGAAACGGCCGACGAAGGCCGCAAGGACGACATCGCGTTTTTGCGTGAGCACCTGGGCTGATTCGAAACGTAATGCTATCGGTGTCGCGGGTCGTCGCGGTTCTCGGCGTTGTACTGGTCATCGCGGGCTGCTTCGGCAGGGACGCGGCCAAGCCGTCGGGGTTCGTCGACGGCACCAGCGTGCACACGATCAGCGTCAGCGGACATGACCGCAGCTACCGGCTATACAAGCCGAAAGGCCTACCCCCATCCGCCTCGCTGGTGGTCATGCTGCATGGTGGCTTCGGTAGCGGCGCACAGGCGGAAAAGTCGTACGGCTGGGACGAATTGGCGGACTCGTCCAAGTTCGTCGTGGCCTATCCGGATGGTCTGAACCGGGCCTGGAACGTCAACGGCGGCGGCTGCTGCGGCCGGCCCGCAAAGGAGGGCATCGACGACGTCGGGTTCATCACGGCGGCCGTCGCCGACATCGGCAAGAACCTCAGCGTCGACAGTTCCCGTGTCTATGCCGCCGGTATGAGCAACGGCGCCATCATGTCCTACACGCTGGCGTGCGAGACGGGTATTTTCGCCGCGATCGGCCCGGTGGCCGGAACGCAGCTGAACCAGTGCCGGTCTCCGCATCCGATGTCGGTCATGCATATTCACGGCACTGCCGATCGCCTGATTCGCTACGGCGGCGGTCCGGGGGAGGGCGTGGCACACATCAATGGACCGTCGGCGCCGAATGTCGACGCGTTCTGGCGCAACGTCGATCACTGCGGTGCCCCGGCCGCCACGACGAGCGGTTCGATCACCACATCGACCGCCGGATGCCCCGACAATCGCGGCGTGGTGCTGATCACCGTCGACGGCGGCGGCCACCAGTGGCCCGGCTTCGCCACCGAGAAGCTCTGGCAATTCTTCGCCGCCCATCCCCGCTGAGCATTACACGTCTTGTGCGACTGTAGAAAAAATGTAACATTGGCGGCATGCCAGATACTCATGTCGTCACCAACCAGGTCCCGCCACTAGAGGAGCACAACCCGGCAACCTCCCCGGTGCTCGTCGAGGCGCTGATCCGCGAAGGCGGGCAATGGGGCCTAGACGAGGTGACCACGGTCGGTGCGATTTCCGGGTCCAAGCAGACGCAACGCTGGGGCGAGCTGGCCGACCGCAACCGGCCCATCCTGCGCATCCACGACCGCTACGGCCACCGCGTCGACGAGGTTGAGTACGACCCCGCCTACCACGAGCTGATGCGCACCGCGATCGAGCACGGCCTGCACGCCGCACCGTGGGCCGACGACCGGCCGGGTTCGCACGTGGTGCGCGCGGCCAAGACCAGCGTGTGGACCGCCGAACCCGGCCACATGTGCCCGATTTCGATGACCTACGCCGTCGTTCCTGCGCTGCGCTTCAACTCGGAGCTCGCCGCGATCTACCAGCCGCTGCTGACCAGCCGGCTCTACGACCCGGAGCTCAAGGTGCCAGCGACAAAGCCCGGGCTCACCGCGGGCATGTCGATGACCGAAAAGCAGGGCGGCTCCGATGTCCGCGCCGGCACCACCCAGGCCACCCGCAACGCCGATGGCACGTACAGGCTGAACGGCCACAAGTGGTTCACCTCGGCGCCGATGTGCGACGTGTTCCTGGTGCTCGCGCAGGCGCCGGGCGGACTGTCCTGCTTTTTTTTGCCACGGGTGCTGCCCGACGGCAGCCGCAACCGGATGCTGCTGCAGCGGCTGAAGGACAAACTCGGCAACCATGCCAACGCGTCCAGCGAGGTCGAGTACGACGGTGCCACCGCATGGCTGGTCGGCGAGGAGGGCCGGGGTGTGCCGACCATCATCGAGATGGTCAACCTGACCCGGCTGGACTGCGCGCTGGGCAGCGCCACCAGCATGCGCACCGGGCTGACCCACGCCGTCCATCACGCCCAGCACCGCAAGGCGTTCGGCGAGTATCTGATTGACCAACCGCTGATGCGTAATGTGTTGGCAGACCTCGCCGTTGAGGCCGAGGCCGCCACCATGGTGGCGATGCGAATGGCCGGCGCCACCGACAGCGCCATCCGGGGAGACCAGACGGAAGCGCTGCTGCGCCGGATCGGACTGGCGGCCAGCAAGTACTGGGTGTGCAAGCGCGCCACCCCGCACGCGGCGGAGGCGCTGGAATGCCTGGGCGGCAACGGTTACGTCGAGGATTCCGGTATGCCGCGACTGTACCGTGAGGCGCCGCTGATGGGTATCTGGGAAGGCTCTGGCAATGTCAGCGCGCTGGATACCTTGCGCGCCATGGCAACTCGTCCAGAATGTGTCGACGTTCTGTTTGACGAGCTCGCCAAAAGCGCGGGCCAGGATGCGCGGTTGGACGCCCACATCCAACGGCTGCGCTCCCAGCTTGGCGACTTCGAAACGATCGCCTACCGGGCCCGCAAGGTCGCCGAGGACATCTGCCTGGCGCTGCAGGGCTCGCTGCTGGCGCGCCACGGACATCCCGCAGTTGCCGAGGCGTTCTTGGCGACCCGCCTCGGCGGGCAGTGGGGCGGCGCGTTCGGAACCATGCCCGCCGGGCTGGATCTCGCGCCGATCCTCGAGCGGGCAATGATCAAGGGATGACGCGCGCCGGCGACGATGCAGAGCGAAGCGATGGGGTGGGGGCACCTCCCGCTTGCGGGGGAGAGCGGCGCTCATGACGCACGCGATCAGACCGGTCGACTTCGACAATTTGAAGACGATGACCTATGAGGTCACCGACCGGGTTGCGCGGATTACCTTCAACCGTCCCGAGAAGGGCAATGCGATCATCGCTGATACTCCGCTGGAGTTGTCGGCGTTGGTGGAGCGTGCCGATCTGGATCCGAACGTGCACGTCATCCTGGTCTCCGGGCGGGGTGAGGGCTTCTGCGCGGGCTTCGACCTGAGCGCCTACGCCGACGGCACCGGCTCAGCCGGCGGCACCGGCGCTTACAGCGAGACTGTGCTGGACGGTAAGACCCAGGCGGTCAACCACTTACCGGATCAGCCGTGGGACCCGATGATCGACTACCAGATGATGAGCCGTTTCGTTCGTGGCTTTTCCAGCCTGATGCACGCGGACAAGCCGACGGTGGTCAAGATCCATGGCTACTGTGTGGCCGGCGGCACCGACATCGCCCTGCACGCCGACCAGTTGATCGCCGCATCCGACGCGAAGATCGGCTACCCGCCCACCCGGGTCTGGGGGGTGCCGGCCGCCGGGTTGTGGGCGCACCGACTGGGCGACCAGCGCGCCAAACGCCTTCTGTTGACCGGGGATTGCATCACCGGGGCACAAGCCGCCGAGTGGGGACTGGCAGTCGAAGCGCCCGATCCCGAGGACCTAGACGAGCGCACCGAGCGCCTGGTCGAGCGGATCGCCGCGGTGCCGGTCAATCAGCTGATCATGGTCAAACTCGCGCTCAATTCGGCGCTGCTACAACAGGGCGTGGCCACCAGCAGGATGGTCAGTACCGTCTTCGACGGTATCGCCCGGCACACCCCCGAGGGGCACGCGTTCGTCGCCGACGCCGTCGAGCACGGTTTCCGCGATGCAGTGCGCCACCGCGACGAACCGTTCGGCGATTACGGTCGCCGAGCATCCCAGGTCTGACGGATCGACACGATGCCGAAATCGCTAACCCGCATGACCGCCCGGTCGGTGGTGCTCAGCGTGCTGCTCGGCGCGCATCCGGCGTGGGCCAGCGCGGCTGAGTTGATAAGGCTCACGAACGACTTCGGCATCAAGGAGACCACGTTGCGGGTCGCATTGACCCGGATGGCCAGCGCCGGCGACTTGATCCGGTCCGCCGACGGCTACCGGCTTTCCGAGCGGCTGCTGGCTCGCCAGCGGAGGCAGGACGACGCCATGCGACCACAGCTGCGGCCCTGGCACGGATCCTGGACCACCTTGATCGTCACCAGCGTCGGTACCGATCCCCGGACCCGCGCTGCGCTGCGAATCACGCTGCACGACAAGCGTTTCGGTGAGCTGCGCGAGGGAGTGTGGATGCGCCCGGACAACCTCGAACTCGACCAGGACGGGCAACTGCGTGCCCGGGTGCGGATATTGCAGGCCCACGATGACGCGCCCGGCGAGCTCGCCGACCAGTTGTGGGACCTGGCGTCGTGGGCCCGCATCGGCCACCGGTTGCTCGCCGAGATATCTTCGGCCACCGATGTTCCCACTCGATTCGTGGTCGCCGCTGGGATTGTCCGCCACCTGTTGACCGACCCGGTGTTGCCCGCCGAATTGCTGCCAGCGGACTGGCCGGGCGCGCGGCTGCGCGCTGCCTACAACGACTTCGCCGCCGAACTGACCGAGCGGCGCGACGGTATCCGATTAGTGGAGGCGACATGAGCGATCCGGTACGCGTAGAACGCAATGGGCCGGTAACCACGGTGATCCTGAACCGGCCGGAGGCCCGCAACGCCGTCAACGGCCCGACGGCTGCTGCGTTGGTCGCGGCGTTCGAGGAGTTCGATCATGACGACACCGCTTCAGTAGCCGTGTTGTGGGGCGACAACGGAACCTTTTGCGCCGGAGCGGATTTGAAAGCGTTTGGCACACCGGAAGCTAACGCGGTACACCGGACGGGTCCCGGCCCGATGGGGCCCACCCGAATGGTGCTGTCCAAGCCGGTGATCGCCGCGGTCAGCGGCCACGCCGTCGCCGGCGGATTGGAACTCGCGTTGTGGTGCGACCTGCGAGTGGCCGAGGAGGGCGCAGTGTTCGGGGTGTTCTGCCGACGCTGGGGTGTGCCGCTGATCGACGGCGGCACCATCCGGCTGCCACGGCTGATCGGGCAGAGCCGGGCAATGGACATGATTCTCACCGGCCGTGCGGTCGACGCCGCCGAGGCGTTGGCGATCGGTCTGGCCAATCGCGTTGTGCCCAAAGGGCAGGCCCGGGTAGCCGCCGAGCAACTGGCCGCCGAGCTGGCCGCACTGCCTCAGCAGTGCATGCGATCCGATCGGCTGTCGGCGCTGCACCAGTGGGGGATGCCCGAATCAGATGCGATCGACTACGAATTCGCCAGCATTTCCCGGGTGGCCGCTGAAGCGTTGGAAGGCGCGGGACGCTTTGCGGGTGGCGCCGGCCGCCACGGTGCGGCCGCGGTATAGCGAGCGGGTCAGTAGCTCGGCGGGGTGAAGGAACATCCGACGGCCAGTGACTGCCTGGCAACCAGCTTGCTGATGGCCGGGATGTTCAGTAGTCGAATACCGACGTTGTGTCACTGCGTCCCTGGTCTTTTCGTCGGCGTTGCAAGTATCTATCGACGATAGGTCATGTCAAGCAGCCACGTCGGTGAGTACTGCTTTCGTTGGGACTAGCTGGCCTTGTTGATCGTGTTGCCGCTACCGAGGTTCTCGATCTGGGGGTTGCCGTCTTTATAGGTGATCGTGTTGTTGAGCCCGACGACGTTGAGGTGCTTGTCGATCTTGTCGATGGTGATCTTGTTGTCCGCGCCGCCGATGCTCACGGTCCCGCAGGTGCCAGTCACGGTCAGCGTGTTGTTGGATCCGCCCACGTTCAACGACTTTCCGTCGCCGCAATCGAGAGTGGTTGTCGTACCGAGCGATCCGTAGTTGATCGTGTTGCCGATGTCGAATTGCGCGCCCGTGCTTGTCGTCGAAGGCGTCGTGCTCGTCGAGGTGGGGGAGGCACCTGAGGATGTCGACGGGACCGCGGTGTTGTTCTTGCCGGCGCAACCGGCCATCCCGAGCACCAGCACTACCGCAGAAAGCGCCAGCGCCCCGGCTACCGGTGGGAACAAGCCGTCGGTGTTGTGCGCGCGCATGCTGCTTACCCCGCCACCTGGCTGATCCGGTTGGTCATGCCGAGTTCGCGGCCGCGGTCCCATACGAATGGCTGGCCGCTCTTGTAAAAAACCGACTCGTTGTAGCCGTAGACAGTGATGTCGTGGACGACGTTGTCGGCGACGACGGTGTGACCCGTGCCCATCACCGTCACCGCCCAGCAGGTCCCCAGCGCGTTGACCGTGTTGCGGGTCCCGTCGACGATAAGCGTGGCGCCATTGCAGTCGATCGTCTGCTCGACACCCATCCCGGTGACATGGGTATCACCGTTTTTGGCGTGTCCAGTCGGCGCCCCGCCGGCCACGGTGAACGGGATCGCGATCGCGCAGGCGGCCAAGGCTCGGCATACGAGTGTCCATCTCACCGCGGGCTCCTCTCGCCATGGCGCGTGATCTGCTCGAGGAGAGCGTACGTGGATCGGCGCGCGCCGTGACGGGCTTCCCCCACTTCGGGGCGTTCCCAGCACCTGCGTTGTCGGGAGACTAGAGTTTTTCGCTGATTAACCATCGAGAAACCCGTGGTGACCAACCCGGTCAATGCAACCAGAAGGGCGACCGCCATGCCAGCTGCGCCGGAACCACCGGCCGGCCGGTCGGGCGCCGGGGCAAAGTCTGCGGCCCGCCCAGCCAGGCTGAGCCGCGACATCATCGTCAACGCCGCAATGACCTTCCTGGACCGGGAGGGCTGGGATGCCCTGACGATCAATGCGCTGGCGACGCAGCTCGGAACCAAAGGCCCGTCGCTGTACAACCACGTCGACAGCCTCGAGGACCTGCGCCGCACGGTGCGGATGCGGGTGATCGACGACATTCTCACCATGCTCAACCGTGTCGCCGAGGGACGGGCCCGCGACGATGCCGTGCTCGTCATGGCCAGCGCCTATCGCAGTTACGCCCACCACCACCCGGGCCGGTATTCGGCATTCACCCGGATGCCGCTTGGCGGCGAGGATCCCGAATACGCCGCCGCCACCCGGGGCGCGGCGGCTCCGGTGATCGCGGTGTTAGCGTCCTACGGGCTTGACGGCGAGGAGGCCTTCTATGCGGCGCTGGAATTCTGGTCGGCAATGCACGGGTTTGTGCTGCTGGAAATGACCGGTGTGATGGACGACATCGTCGACACGGACACGGTCTTCTCGGACATGGTGCTGCGGCTGGCCGCCGGCATGGAACGCCGCAGCGAACACGGCGCCCGATAAGCCAGGTAACCTGGCGCCCGACGCTAATGCCGTCGCTTTGACCTGCCCGACCAGCGGCGGGTATTGTGGTTGCTCGTGCCTGGCGGCTTAAGGCGCTTCACTTAAGGCGCGCACGCCGGGCCAATTCGCATGTCCACGACGCAACGGAAAAAGTTCGGCGGCGGGCGCATGCGACACACCCGGCCGCGGGGGACCGTGGCAGGGCATAACTGCAGTACAGAGACTTGAAACCACCGATAAGCGAACAGCAATAGAGAAAGCCGGTAGATGCCAACCATTCAGCAGCTGGTCCGCAAGGGGCGCCGCGACAAGGTCGCCAAGGTCAAGACCGCGGCCCTCAAGGGCAGCCCGCAGCGCCGTGGTGTGTGCACTCGCGTGTACACCACGACTCCGAAGAAGCCGAACTCGGCGCTTCGGAAGGTGGCGCGCGTCAAGCTGACCAGCCAGGTTGAGGTGACGGCGTACATCCCCGGCGAGGGGCACAACCTGCAGGAGCACTCGATGGTGCTGGTGCGTGGCGGCCGGGTGAAGGACCTACCGGGCGTGCGGTACAAGATCATCCGCGGCTCGCTCGACACCCAGGGTGTCAAGAACCGCAAGCAGGCTCGCAGCCGTTACGGCGCCAAGAAGGAGAAGAGCTGATGCCGCGCAAGGGACCGGCGCCGAAGCGCCCGCTCGTTAACGACCCGGTCTACGGGTCGCAATTGGTTACGCAGCTGGTCAACAAAGTTCTGCTGAAGGGGAAGAAATCCGTCGCCGAGCGCATTGTTTATGCTGCGCTCGAACAAGCCCGCGAGAAGACCGGCACCGATCCGGTGATCACGCTCAAGCGGGCCTTGGACAATGTCAAGCCGGCTCTGGAGGTGCGCAGCCGCCGCGTCGGTGGTGCCACGTACCAGGTGCCCGTCGAGGTGCGTCCCGACCGGTCCACCACGCTCGCGCTGCGGTGGCTGGTCAGCTTCTCTCGGCAGCGTCGCGAGAAGACGATGACCGAGCGCCTGGCAAACGAGATCTTGGATGCCAGCAACGGCCTCGGGGCCGCCGTCAAGCGACGCGAGGACACCCACAAAATGGCCGAGGCAAACCGCGCCTTCGCGCATTATCGCTGGTGAGACCGCCGGCGACGGGGCCGGCAACTGACAGCGAACTGACAAGCAATCGAAAGAGTGGGAAGACTTCTGTGGCACAGAAGGACGTGCTGACCGACCTCACCAAGGTCCGCAACATCGGCATCATGGCGCACATCGACGCCGGCAAGACGACGACGACCGAGCGCATCCTGTACTACACCGGCATCAGCTACAAGATCGGTGAGGTGCACGACGGCGCCGCCACCATGGACTGGATGGAGCAGGAACAGGAGCGCGGCATCACCATCACCTCCGCCGCCACCACGACGTTCTGGAAAGACCACCAGATCAATTTGATTGACACGCCTGGCCATGTTGATTTCACCG
>NZ_JBAPPI010000156.1:0-2822 GCF_049280035.1 Mycobacterium sp.
GGGATCGATAGGTATTACTCTGGTCAATCACCCAGGCGGCAATGGATCGCCACCCAGTTGGTCCGGCGGCTCGCGGATCCGCATCCGTCGGATCTTGACGACGAGGGTTGGCCCGGTCCGGGTGCGAAGGCAGACTGGGAGGAGGTCAGGCAGCGCTGCCTGTCCGTGGCAGTGGCGATGCTGGAGGAGGCGAGGTGACGTTGGCAGCCGACCGACGCCACGGACCGGCGCCGCATCGACCCCCCGTCCGCCCGCGTAATGTCGAGCGGCCCGTGGAGTTCTGGCCTACCTCGGCCATCCGCTCGGCGCTGGAAGGTGGCGACATAGCCACCTGGAAGCAGATCGCGGTGGCGATCAAACGCGACCCGTTCGGGCGCACCGCACGCCAAGTCGAAGAGGTTCTGGAGAACTCGCGGCCCTACGGCATCTCCAAAGCGTTGGCGGAGGTATTGGACCGCGCCCGTGCCCACCTAGAGGCCAACGAGCGGACTGAAGTGGCCCGCCACGTGCAGTTGCTGATCGAGCGATCAGGGCTGAAGATGCCCGAATTCGCGTCCCGGATTGGGGTGAACGTCGACGAGCTGGCCGCCTACCTCGCTGCCAAGACCAGCCCGTCGGCGTCGTTGATGATCCGGATGCGCCGGCTGTCGGATCGGTTCGCGAAGGCCAGAACTCAACAGCCACCTCAGCAACCGCCCCAGCGGCCGCCCCGCAGCACCTGATGCTCGGTCAGCCCGACGATGTGACGCTGGGGCGCATCCTGGCCGAAACCCACACCATCGCGGTGGTCGGCGCATCGGACAAGCCGACACGGCCAAGCCACGAGATCTACTCGTATCTGGTCTCGACCGGCAACTACCAGGTCTACCCGGTCAATCCGACAATCACCGAGATCGACGGCGCCCCAGCGTATCCCCGGCTGGCCGATCTGCCGGTGGTACCCGACATGGTCGACGTGTTCCGGCGGTTCGACGAGTTGCCATCGGTACTGGCCGATGTGCTAGCCCTTGAGCAACGTCCGAAAACCCTTTGGCTGCAGGAGGGTTTGTGGCACGAGCAAGTGGGCCGCGACGCCGAGGCAGCCGGAATGCACGTCGTGATGGACCGTTGCCTGATGGTCGAGCACGCCCGGCTGCGCTGACGCTGGTCAGCGCGCGTTGATAGGCGACACGTCCAGCACCAGCCAATGGTCGCTCTGCTTGGTCAGGGCGATGCGCAGCGCCAGCACCGCGTTACTGGGAGGCTGTCCCGGTTCGTTCTGAGTAGCGCGCAGTAGCACCGCCACGGCGGCCGCAGACGGCCCGATCGCTTCGACGCCGGCTTCCAGCGTCGACGCGGACGCGGTGACGTTTCGGTGCGCGAAATCCGCTGTGGCCTTTGCGAAATTGTCCTTGAATGCGGTCGACTGCTCGGGCACCATCATGGCCGCGGCCCGGTCGATCGAGGCCATCGGTTGCTGCGGCGAGAACGTGCCCGTCGCCTCCGCCATCCCGGCCGCTATCCGCACCACCTCTGCCGCGTCGGCCTTCAGGCGGCGGTCCGGCAACGTCCAGTGGGTGTAGCCGGTCAGCACCGCCGACACCACCGCCACTGCGCACAATGCGACTACCGCCAGCCGCAGACCGGGCGCGTCGTCGTCGGTGCCGACGGTGACCGAATCCCGGCGCAGCAGCCAGACATTCACCGCCACGGCCTGGACGATCAACAGCACCAGAATCGAACTTGCCGACACCCACCACCGGGGCCAGCCCAGAACCACCCCGATCGCCAACAGCGCAACGATCGCGGCTACGGGTGCGGCGATATCAAACGCCAGCACCCGCCAGGCGTTCCTCATCGGACCGACTCGAGCCGCGAGATCATCAGCTTGCCGTCCACGTCGGAAACCCCCAACCGCAGCTTCCAGTGCACCGTCTGCGGCTTGCCGCCGGTGTTCTCGCTGACTGACGTGGCGACCACCATGACCGTGTCGGTGCGACTTGCGACCGAAGCCGGCAGTTGTTCAGCCGGTGCAGGCGGGCGGGCGCCCGGTGCAGTGTCCAGGTCATGGTGCACCGTTTCGACCGCGACCGCCTCGACCTGACCGTGGCTGGTCGATTGCAGCCGCTGCACCACTTGCTGATAGGGCTGCATGGCGGAGTCGAAATCGGCGTTGAGTTCACCGACGGTCCCGTCGTGCAGCCGTTGCAGGCTGCCCGCGACGTTACTGGTGTTCATGTTGATCAGCACGCCCGTCCAGTCGACGGCGGCCTGCATCGCTCGGCTCTGATAGCTGCGTTCGTCGACGTCACTGCGGTGCGCCAACCAAATCACCGCACCCAAGGCGATCGCGGCCACGGAAAGCGCTCCCAGTGCCGCCGATGCGACGCCGTAGCCGGAGATGGTCGGGCCGTCGAATTCGTCCGGCGCCGTTTCTTCATCACCGTCGTCGGCCGCTGGCTTCGTCTGCTCGCCGTCGGGCATGGCCGTGAGGCTACCTGGCTTGGCAATAGGGAAAGATGGTGGCGTGACGGTAGAAGCTATCCGCTCAGGCATCGACCTGAGCAATGTCGACGCTGGTGCCCGCCCCCAAGACGACCTGTTCGGCCATGTCAATGGCCGCTGGTTGGCCGACTATGAGATCCCGGCCGACCGCGCCACCGACGGCGCCTTCCGCGCGTTGTTCGACCGGGCCGAGGTCCAGGTGCGTGACTTGATCACCGAAGTGAGCGAGAACATGTCGGCGCCCGGCACCGACGAACAACGGATCGGCGACCTGTACGCCAGCTTCCTCGACGAGGACACGGTCGAGCGGCAGGGTGTGCAGCCGCTACTCGACGAGT
>NZ_JBAPPI010000157.1:0-3175 GCF_049280035.1 Mycobacterium sp.
AGCACGGCCTGGCGTTGGCCGCCGACGGCGCGGCGATCATCGATGTTGGCGGAGAGTCGACCCGGCCCGGCGCGGTCCGCATCGACCCCGGGGTGGAGACTGCCCGCGTCGTTCCTGTCGTCAAAGAGTTGGCGTCACAAGGCATTACGGTCAGTATCGACACCATGCACGCGGGCGTGGCGCGGGCGGCGCTGGAAAATGGCGCCCAGATGGTCAATGACGTGTCGGGCGGACGCGCCGATGCGGGAATGGCCGGTCTGCTCGTCGAGGCCGGTGTGCCTTGGGTGTTGATGCATTGGCGATCGGTCTCGGCTGACCGTCCGCACGAAGTACCCGGCTACCGCGATGTGGTGGCCGAGGTGCGCGCCGAGCTGCTCGCCAGCGTCGACGACGCGGTTGCCGCGGGCGTAGATCCGGCGAAGCTGATCATCGATCCCGGTCTCGGATTCGCCAAGACCGGCCAACATAATTGGGCGTTGCTGCACGCCTTGCCGGAGCTCGTGGCCACCGGCGTCCCGGTTCTGGTCGGGGCGTCGCGGAAACGGTTCCTCGGCACCTTGTTGGCCGGTCCCGATGGTGCGGCGCGGCCACCCGACGGGCGGGAGACGGCTACCGCGGTGGTTTCGGCGTTGTCCGCGCTGCACGGCGCCTGGGGGGTGCGGGTGCACGATGTACGGGCCTCGGTCGACGCGCTGCGGGTTGTCGACGCGTGGACACAAGCCGGGGCGGTTGGATCTGATGGCTGACCGAATTGAGTTGCGCGGCTTGACGGTTCGCGGACGACACGGGGTCTTCGACCATGAGCGCGCGGACGGTCAAGACTTCGTCGTCGATATGACGGTGTGGATCGACCTGGTGGACGCCGCGGCCAGCGACGACTTGGCAGACACCTATGACTACGGCGTCCTGGCTAATCGGGCGGCCGCTATCATCGCCGGGCCGGCCCGTAATTTGATCGAAACGGTCGCCGGGGAGATCGCCGAGGACGTCATGAAAGACCGGCGGGTGCATGCCGTCGAGGTGACGGTGCACAAGCCGCAGGCTCCGATTCCGCAGACCTTCGGCGATGTGGCGGTGGTGGCCCGACGGTCGCGGCGCGGGGGCCGGGGATCGGTAGTTCCGGCGGGAGCGGGCTTATGACGCGCGACGACGATGATGCCGGCGTGGCCGGGGTCAAGGAGTGGCGCAAATGACCCGGGTGGTGCTGTCGATCGGATCCAACATTGGTGACCGGTTGGCCCGGCTGCAGTCGGTGCTCGACCGGCTGCGCGAGACGGTGCGAGCGGTCTCTCCGGTTTATGAGACCGCGGCCTGGGGCGGCGTTGAGCAGGGCCCGTTCCTCAACGCGGTGCTGATCGCCGAGGATGCGACGCTCGACGGACATGGTTGGTTGCTCCGCGCCCAGCAGATGGAGCAGGCGGCCGATCGAGTTCGCGGACAGCGTTGGGGCCCACGCACTCTCGATGTGGACTTGATCAGCTGCCACGATACGTCGCCGACCGGAGACACCGAAGTGATCTCCTTAGACGATGGTCTGACCCTGCCGCATCCGCTGGCTCATCTGCGTGCCTTCGTGATGATTCCTTGGCTGGCCGTCGACCCGGCCGCGGAGCTCACGGTGGCCGGCGGAAAGCAGTCCGTCGCAAAGTTACTCGCCCAGCTGGATGCGGCCGACCGCGCCGGTGTGCAACTGACCGGGCAAGTGCTCGAACCGCGAGGCGACAACACGGAAGCCGACTCGACGCAGGAAACTTGATGGGCCCGACCAGGAAACGTGACCTGACGGCCGCGGTGATCGGCACTGCGGTGGTCGGATACCTGCTGGTCGTGTTGCTATACCGATGGTTTCCACCGATTACCATCTGGACGGGTTTGTCGCTGCTTGCGGTCGGCGTCGCCGAGGCGGCGTGGGGGCGTTATGTCCGGGCCAAGATCAGCGACGGTGAGATCGGCGACGGGCCCGGCTGGCTACATCCGCTGTCGGTGGCCCGCAGCCTGGTCATCGCCCAGGCGTCGGCCTGGGTGGGCGCGTTGGCGCTGGGTTGGTGGGTCGGTGTCCTGGTGTACTTGTTGCCGCGGCGGTCGTGGCTGCGGGTGGCTGGCGAAGACACCGCCGGCACGGCGGTGGCGGTCGTCAGCGCACTGGCTCTGGTGGTTGCTGCGCTGTGGCTGCAACATTGCTGCAAGTCGCCGCCGGACCCGACCGAGCACGGCGAGGGCGCGGAAAGTTAGCCCGGCTCAGTGCGCGCAGTTAGTCCAGGTGAGAATCGCCGGAGCACGGCAACACGCGTAGTGACCTCGGCCCGGTACAGTCGGGCCATGACCGATCTGTCCCGCGGCGCCCGGGTTCGGCGCGGCGGCCGCAGACCGGGCTGGGTACTGCTCACGGCGTTGCTGGTGCTCGCAATCGGCGCCAGTTCTGCGCTTGTTTTCACCAACCGAGCGGAGCTTCTCAAGCTCGCCGTGATCCTGGCTCTGTGGGCCGCCGTCGTCGCTGCGTTCGTGTCGGTGATCTACCGTCGCCAAAGCGACGTGGATCAGGCCCGGGCGCGCGACCTGAAGCTGGTTTACGACCTGCAACTGGACCGCGAAATCTCGGCTCGCCGCGAGTACGAGCTGACCGTGGAGTCTCAGCTGCGTCGCGAGCTGTCCAGCGAATTGCGCGCTCACTCCGCAGACGAGGTCTCGGCATTGCGCGCCGAGTTGGCCGCGCTGCGCACCAATCTGGAGATCTTGTTCGACGCCGAACTCAGCGAGCGGCCGGCACTGGAGACCGAGCGCAGGACTGTGCGTGGCTACAGCGACTGGGATCGCGAGCACGAAAGCGCTCGCGAGCGGGTCAATCGCGTCACCTCGGTGCGGGCCGAAGAGCCTCGGCGGATGGACGACAGCTCGATCATCGACGTGCCGGAGGAACCGCTGGTCCCGCCGCCGCGGCAGCCGGTCGCGGATAGTTACCAGCCGGCGGCGTACGCCTACCAGCCCGCCGGCGCTCACGAGGGTTCCAGGGCAAACCGCGCCGCTGAGCCCTATGAGGCGGCAGAACCGGACCGGGGTACACATGGGCGCCCAGGCGACCGAGTCGCTCGAGCCCAGCAGGACACCTCGACGCCGCCGACGGTTTGGGCCGCGCCGGGGACATCGCCGGCGAGCGGGGCCGAGCGGCAGCCTGAGC
>NZ_JBAPPI010000158.1:0-2019 GCF_049280035.1 Mycobacterium sp.
ATATCGGCGCGGCACATCACGACCGCGGCGGCGCCTTCGTCGGGAGCGCAGAACATGTACTGGGTCAGCGGGTAATTCAGCACCGGCGAAGCCAGAATGGCCTCTTCGGAGATCGGTTTGCGGCGAAAAGCGTTGGGGTTTAATGCGCCGTTACGAAAGTTCTTGGCGGCCACCTTAGCCAGCGTGTCCGTCGAGATGCCATGGTCGTGGAGGTAGCGGTTGGCCTTCATCCCGAAGAACTTCGTGGTGAGATATTGACCGTTCTGCGCGTACCAGCTCGGCATCCCGACGAGCGCGGGATCTTCGGTGAAGGCGCCGCGCGGGTGTTTGTCCATCCCGACCGCGATGCCAATGTCATAGTCACCCAACCGGATACCGTCGGCGCACAACTTGGTGGCGCTGGCCGCCGTCGCGCAAGCGTTGAACACATCGGTGAAGGGAATGCCGGTGAGACCCACCATCCCGACAATGGCGTCCGGGTTGGCTACTGTCCAGCTGCCGCCAACCGCGAACTGGATGTCCTTCCACTCCACACCCGCGTCGGCGAGCGCGAGTTCGATGGCGTCCGCGGCCATCTCCATCGCGGATTTGCCCCCGAAGCGACCGAACGGATGCAGACCCACTCCGATGATGGCCACTCCGTTCATGAGCGCCGCTCTCCCCCGCAAGCGGGAGGTGCCCCCACCTCATCGCTCCGCTCCGCATCGTCGCCGGCGCGGTTCACGCTATAGCTCCCGATTCCTTCAGTTCGGCGATGCGGTCCCAGTCCATGCCGATTTCCATCAGAACTAGCTCGGTGTGCTCCGACGCCTGCGGGGCCCGGGTCGTCACCAGTGGTTCGTGATTGAACTGGATTGGCCCGCGCACGACTTTGAACGGCGCGCCGCCGCTGGCGAGCTCGACCTCGACGATCATGTCGTTGGCGATGGCCTGCTCGTCGCCGGCGAGGTCGAGGAGGCTCTGGAACGGCGCCCACTGGCCTCTCATCGTCTTCAGGTGCTGCCGCCAGTAGTCAAACGGCTTGGCGGCAAACGCCTTCGCGATCAACTCGGCGGCAGCGTCCGCGTTGTGGATCAACGGGAGCACATCGGAGAAACGGGGATCGTCGCCCGCCTCGGGGATGCCGAGATGCTCGAAGGTGTCGCGGATCAGCCCGGTCGGGCTGATGATGCACAGGTTGATCGTGCCGCCGTCGGAAGTCAGGTAGTTGCCCATGAAGGGGTTCACCGACACCGCGGTGGCGGAGCCGGGCATGGGTGTGCGCATGACCTCACCCGTCTCCATACCCTGCGTCATGCTCGCCCCCGCCGCCCACCAGGCCGTGCTCAGCAGCGACACGTCGAGCTCGAGGGCTTCGCCGGTGCGCTCGCGATGCAGCAACGCGGCCGAGATGCCGCCGGCGATGAACATGCCGCCGATGGAATCGCCGAAGGCTGGAATGCCTTGTCCCAGTGCGCCGCCCAGTTCCTCCGGCGTCAGCGCGTACCCGACCCCGCTGCGGGTCCAGAACGCCGTCCCGTCGTAACCACCGACGTCGCGTTCGGCTCCCTTGTCGCCGTAGGCCGAGCCGCGGGCGTAGATGATGTGCGGGTTCGCCGCGCGGATGTGCTCGACGTCGAACTTGTGCTTCTGGCGTTGGGCGGGCATGTAGTTCGTCAGGAACACGTCGGAGGTCTTGGCCAGTTCATAGATCACTTCCTGGCCGCCCGGCGTGGAGACGTCGATCCCGACGCTGCGTTTGCCGCGGTTCGGGTGCTCCATTAGCGGATGTCGGTGCGGGTCGACTTGGATGCCGCCCATGTTGATAAAGCCGCGCTGGGTATCGCCGCGCACCGGGTGCTCGACTTTGAGGACGTCCGCGCCCCAGTCGGCGAGGATGGCGCCTGCCGCCGGGACGAACGTGAACTGCGCAACCTCCAGGACCCGAAAGCCCTCCATCACTTTGACCATTTTGGGACCCTACTTGGCGTCGAACGTCACCGGAAGCGCGTTCGGTGATCGGAACGGCTGGCCATAAAT
>NZ_JBAPPI010000159.1:0-11591 GCF_049280035.1 Mycobacterium sp.
CGGCAGTGCCGCACGCCCGGTGATCGGGGGCAGATCGGCGAGCGTCACGATCCCGGGCCTGGCCGCGACGACCGCCGGCACGGCGTTGGTCACCGGCATCGCGGTGTAGATCATGCCCAGCCCCATGAATCCTGGCTCGGTCCAATCCTTTGGCGGCAGGCAATGAATCACCGTGCGCATATTGGGCAGTCCGAACACTTGGATGACGTGGCCGTGCTCGAGCGGCTTCGGCGGAACCACCTGATTGCCCATGATCCAGTTGAATCCCACGCTGACCACATTGCGGTCGCCGACCCAGCCACGGTGATAGCCGTACACACTGCCGACGGTTCCGGCCGGGATCTTCATGAAGCCCAAATCGGAGTCGGCGGTGGCCGCGGTGAACGTCACGTCGAACGTGATCTTGTCCAGCGTCGCGCCGATCGCGTCGGCCATCATCGCGGCCGACTCGGCGAAGACCTCGCTTTCGCGCCGGACGTTCTCGGCCAGCCCCGGCGTATCGGGGTCCTGCGAGAAACCCATCGCGGTCTGAGTTTCCGCGGACTCGTAGGTAGAGCAGTCCACCGATTCGGTGATGCGGATCTCGTCGACGCGCTCACAGGACCCGCTGAGCGCCATGCCGACCAGGTTCGTCATTCCGGGGTGCGCGCCGCTGCCGAACATCGTTGATCCACCCCGCTCGCAGGCGTCGAGAATTCGCTGCAGGTCCTGCGGCGTCTGTTTGCCACCGGTGATCCAGGCCGCGCTGGAGCACACGTTCACGCCCGCCTCCAGCAGCTGCACCAACTCGTCGATGTTCGGCCACAACGGGTTATAGCAACACGCGTCGGGCCGCAGTGCGAGCAGCGCGTCGAGGTCGTTGGTGGCCTTCACTCCCGTCGCCTCAGGCCAGCCGGAGAGCGCAGCGGCGTCGACACCGACCTTGTCTTGGCCGTGGGCGTAGACGCCGACGAGTTCCATGTCCGGTCTGCCGATGATGGCGTGCAGCGATCGCCGCCCGATGTTGCCGGTCGTCCACTGGATCACCCGAAACGGACGGGCTGTGCTGGTCGTGCTCATCGGGACTCCTTTGCCGGTGCGATTGGACTCATTATGTTCAATCCGGCCAACGTGCACGCCAGCCTGGCGTCCCCGCTCACCGGCCGGCTCAGGCGTCCAACCGGATGAATTGGTTTTGGCGGTAGTGCTCGACACAGGCGGCGCGCCGGATCTTGCCGCTCGTCGTGGTGGGGATCGACCCGGGCGACACCAGAACGAGGTCCCCGACATTCAAGCCGTGCGCATTGGATATCGCGGCGGTGACGTCGCTTTTGACCCGGTTGAGCCAGTGCATCGCCTCCTTGGTGGAATCGCCTCGCTTCTTGAGCTCGATGACGGTGACCAGCTTCTCGGTACTGTTCACCGGAACCGATATCGCCGCGACCCGACCACTTGTGATCTCTTGGACCGTCGCCTCAATGTCCTCGGGACAGTGATTACGCCCGCGGATGATCAGCAGGTCTTTAATGCGACCGACAATGAACAGGTCACCCTCGAGGATGAAACCTAGGTCACCGGTTCTCAGCCAGGGTCCGTCAGGCGTGCCCGGCGAAGGGTCGGCAAGTGTTGCGCCGAAGGTGTGCCGCTCCTGCGGCGGTTTGCGCCAATAGCCTTCAGCGACATTGGCGCCACGTATCCAGATCTCGCCGACCAAGCCCTGCGGGCACTCGCGGTTTGTGTCGCGGTCGACGATCCGAAGAGTAGGTGATTGCGGCAGTTTGTATCTGACCAGCTCTGTGCCCGTCCCGGCTGCACACCGCTCCGCGCGGCCCGCGCCCAGCTCCCCGAGATCGAAGTGAACCGCCCCCGATGAATCACTCCACATGCCAGTGGCCACGAAGACGGTTGCCTCCGCCAAGCCATATGAAGGACGCATCATACGGTCCCGAAAATTGAAGTGAGCAAACCGATCAACGAAACGTTGCAATGTGGCCGACTCGACGCGTTCGGCACCGCTGATGATGCCCAGCACACCACCAAGGTCGAGGCCGGCCAGGTCACTGTCAGTTGTTTTGCGCGCGGCCAAGTCGAAGGCGAAGTTAGGCGCCGCTGACCACGCATGAGGATTCTCGGCCAGCGATCGCACCCATCTGGCCGGCCTTTCCAAGAACGAAATCGGACTCGTCAGCTCGACGCGATGGCCGTTGAGGATTGGCGCGCAGACTCCCAGCATCAAACCCATGTCATGGTATAAGGGCAACCACGACACCATCGTGGTATCGGATGGGGCTACCAGGTCGGCGTCCGTGAAGAAGCAGCGCATGAGCTGCTCGAGATTCACCTGGAGGTTGCGGTGCGAGATCATCACCCCGGTCGGCAGTCGAGTCGAACCTGAGCTGTACTGCAAATACGCGATGCTAGGCAAATCAGCTGTGCCAACGCTTATTCCGCCATCAGAGTCCAGATTCATCGAATCGATTTCGACGATCTTCGGAGCAGCGTCCATACCCGCTTGATCAACATACTTGGCGATATCTTCCGCGACCGCAGACGTTGTGAGAACAATTGAGGGCGACGTATCGGCAAGGATGGCACTGAGATGCTCATGGATCGAGCCGCGGTGCGACAACGGCAACGGAACTGCGATGCGCCCCGCCTGCATGCATCCCAGAAACGCCGCAACGTACTCGAGGCCCTGCGGAGCCAGTACTACTGCCCTGTCTCCGGCCGATCCATAAGAGCGGAGCTCGCGTGCCAGATTTAGGGTTCGGCGGGATAACTGCGACCACGTGAGACTCTGGCGAACACCCGCCCAATCGTCTTCATAATTAGTAAAAGTGAACGCCGCGTCATGGGGCCGCAGACTGGCGCGTCCGTGGAGCATCGAGAGAACAGATGACTGAGACACCGGCGTCACTTACGTCCGGACTAGCTCGTCGAACCCGTCGGCGCGCAGTTGGTTGTCAGCCTTTGCCGACGTGAGACAACGCGGCCATGGCGCCATTGAGGATTTGCGAAAAGGGATCGGCGGCGCCGCCGAAAGTCGCTTGGCTGGCCGGTGCAGTGACAGCCGCGGGGTCGAACCCGTTCACCGGGTCCACTTGGACCGGAGCGGTCGACGGATCGTCATTCCGGGAATACCCCGCGTTGACCCTGGGAATCAGTATTGCGTCAAGCTTATTCAGCGTGTCTTCCGGGATCCCGATGTAGTGCAGCGGCATGACCAGCGGAAGGTGCCTTTCAGGGATCAACACCGTCGTCGTCGTCGCACCTTTGGAGTTGACCGTCGACCTGATGTTCTGCGGCGGCACCATGCTCGGGTTGGTGAATGCCACCGCAGTGTGGCCAGTGGCGAGGCCCATGAGCGTGTTGGCGAGGGCGAACATGTTGTCCGGCCGGTCGGGAAAGTCGGCGATCGAGTCGTAGGCGGAGACGAACATCGTGGTGTTGTATTGGCTTTCCACCGGAGGTGGTATGGCGTAGTCGAGTGCCGGCGCGACGGCGCCGACCGGGAACGTGTGGGTCAGGAAGCTCTCACCGAAGGCGTGACGCGCAACTGGGTCACCAAACGTGGCGAAGCTCAGCTGATCTGGCGGAGGAGCGGTCGGATCATCTGCGAGCCGAGCCTGCTCGGCGTCGAGCACGAGAGAACCCTCGGACAAACCGATCGCGGTACCGCGACCACCGTTGCGGATCGCCGCATCGAGGTTGCCCGCTCCCTCGTCGACCGACTCGCCGACGCTGGGACCATTCACACCTAGGCCCGGGAGGGATTCATCGATTCGGCCTATGCCTGGGAAGAGTCGTTCCAGCACATGGCCCTGCACCTGCCCTGCCGAGTAGGGAACGATTTGTCGCTTCAGACCTGGGAACCATTCAGCACCTTCGCGGCGGATGTACTCGTCGTAGGGAATACCCAGAACGTGAGCGCCTCCCATCGCGTACGCGATCCCGTCGGATGGCGTCCCGGGGACCGGCGTGGCGCCAGCCGGCGTGTCGTCGGCCGATGCAGTCCCGATGCCGAAACATCCTGTCGCGCTGACAGTTACCAGCGTGGTAACGCTTGCGAGCAGTCTCTTCATCGCTACTCCTGACCCCTCGGCTTCATCTCGTAGTCTCACACACATGACGTGTGCGCGCTAACCCGGTTATTACTCGGCGCGTCCGGCTGGTGACCGCGACAGCGACGGCAGCACTCTCGGTCGTGACGGCCACCAGTTCGCCCGCCCGACCAGCGCAGCGATGGCGGGAACCGTGATGGTTCGTACCAAGAAGGTATCCAGCAAAATTCCCACACCGATCACGAAACCGCCCTGGACCACGGTGCCGATGCTGGCGAACAAGAGGCCGCACATCGAGGCAGCGAAGATCAGACCTGCCGCAGTGATGACGCCGCCGGTCGAACTCAGGGTGCGAATGATGCCGTAACGCAGGCTGTGCGGAGACTCGTCACGCATTCGCGAGACGAGCAGCATGTTGTAGTCGGCGCCCACCGCGACCAATACCACGAACGCCAGCGGGGGCACGCTCCAATGTAGTTGCTGGCCGAATAGGAATTGAAATACCAGCGCGCCAATCCCCACTGCCGACAAATACGAAATGATCACGGAAGCAACTAGATACAGCGGCGCGACAACCGCACGCAGCAGCGCAACCAAGGTCAGTAGCACGACGACGAGGGTTACCGCGATGATGAACCGGATGTCGTGTTGGTAGTAGTCGCGCGTGTCCCTTAGCCCGACGGTGTATCCAGCCATCGATACCGTGGCGTCCGCCAATGCAGTATTCGGTTGAGCTCCCCGGGCGGTCTGACTGATCGCGTTGACCTGATCCATGGCCTCGGTGCTGAACGGATTGAGTTTGGTTTGAACCAAATACCGCACCGAGTGGCCGTCTGGCGACATGAATACCTTGGCGGCCTTCTGGAATTCCTCTAGATGCAGCAGCTGGGCGGGAATATTGAACCCGGCCATTGCCGGTTGTGCCGCGTCATGTTTCAGCGACAACAGAAAAGTCGCTGCCTCATCGAGCCCGGCACCCATCTGTTTGACTTGGTCGACGAGTTGAGTCACCGCGTCAGCCACTTGCCGGCTTCCGCCGGCGAATTGGTTTGCGCCATCTTGCAGGCTGGACAGGTTCGCCTGCAGGCCGCCGGGTTGGTCCATCCCCATGGAATGCATCACCTTGGTGAGGTTCGTTAAGGCGCCGCGCACGCGGTCTGCCGATGCGTTCAGGCTCTCTTTGTCCGGGAATGACTGCAGCTGCCCCGCCAGATCATTGATCGCGTCGAGGTCTTCCTGGTTGTTCGCACCGGCCAGCTGCTGGAACGCCTCGCGGGTGGCGGTGCAGGACTCATCGCCACTGCAGATCGGGTTGCCCTGCAGCGCCGCCAGCACCGGGCCTATCCAGGAGAAGATGTTCCTGCCGACCGAATCGTTCCAGCCCATGGCATGGCTGAGCGAGTTGACGTGGTCGACGAGCTTGGCTGCGGTGTCGACCTCCTTCACTAACGTGTCGCCACCGTACTGGTTTTTCATCGACGATAAGGAGTCGGTCAAGCTCTGCACACTGGCAGCGAGCTGGCTGACTTGGCCGCGCACGTCGCTCAGGTTGTCGGCCAGCGTGCCGGCCCCGTCGACCAGCCGGTTGAGGTCATTGGTGCGGTCGTTGATCAGGGTTGACCCGCCGGCCAGAAAGGTGCCGATAGCGCCTGCCTGATAGGTGGCTCTGAATTGTTCTGGCACATTTCCGGTGGGACGAGTGATGCCGCTGATTGCAGCGATGTTCGGCAGTTGGCTGACTCGGTCCGCCATTTGCTCCAGGTCCGCGAGGGCCTGCGGCGTGCGTAGGTCGTGCGGTGACTGGATGAGGAGGTATTCCGGAATGGACTGGTTCACCGGGAAATGGCGATCCAGCGCGGCATACCCGACGGAGCTCGGTGCGGAAGATGGCAGGGCCTTGCGATCGTCGTAGTTATAACGCACTAAGCCGGCGCAGCTGGCCAGGGCGATCAACACCAGCAGACTGGCGACCAGATGGACCTTCGGCCGTCGCACGATGCGGATGCCCGAACGGCGCCAGAACCGAGCGGTCAGTTCGCGCCGCGGCTTGACCCAGCCGCGTGGCCCGGCGAGCACCAGAATCGCCGGCAGCAATGTCATCGCGGCGAGGAACGCCACGCCGACCCCAATCGCCGCCGACACTCCGACCGTTTTGAACACTCCCATTCGGGCGAAGCTGATGAGGAGAAAAGTGATTCCTACGGTGACCGCGGATGCCGCGATCACTTTTCCGATCGAGATCATTGCCCCCTTGACCGCCTGATCGGAATCATCACCCAACCGCAAATAATCGTGATAGCGGCTTATCAGAAAGACCGCGTAATCCGTTCCGGCGCCGGCCATTATGGCGCTCAGAAATACGATGGACTGGTTCGAGACGCCCGAGCCGGTCAATTGGGAGAATCCAGCCACCAGCGCCTGCGCGATCACCAGGGATATCCCGATCGTCAGCAACGGCAGCAGCATGGTGAGCACGTTGCGGTAAATCACCAGCAGGACGATGAGCACCAGCACGGCGATCGCCAGCTCAATCGGAAGCCGATCCCGATCGCCAGCGACCGTAAGGTCGGCGACGGTCGCCGCGGGGCCGGTGAGGTGTCCCGTCAGGGGCGTTCCGGCGACGGCGTGTTTGACGATGTCGCCGACCTGGTTGAAAGCGGCGTAGGCCCGTGGAGTGCCTAACTCGCCGGCGAGGCCGACCGGCAGCACCCAAACCTTGTTGTCTTTGCTGGTCACGACCGAACGCAGCGGTGGCGTGCTGATGAAATCCTGCAACATCACGACATCTCGCGTGTCCTGGCGCAGCGCGTCCACCAGTTTGCGGTAAACGGCTTCGTCGGCGGGGCCAAGCCCCTTGTCGTCGGTCAGGGCCACCAACAGCAGGTCTTCAGACCCCGATTCGTGAAACGCCTCGGTCATCTTTCGTGCGGTGACGTTCGACGGCGCATCGCTGGGCAAGATAGCGAGCGGATGCTTCTGGGCCATCTCGCCCAGGGATGGGAACGTCAGAGGCAGTGCGACCGCAATCGCGACCCAGATCCCGATTACTACCCAGGGCCACCGCACCACGAACTTGGCTAGCCGTTGCATCTCGCCCTCACCGCTCGAAAACCACGCACTTCAGAAAGCCCAAGCCATCGAATTGCTCCACGCTATGCGACCCGTCCCCAGTGCCCGCTGTCGGCGACCCGCACGCAAACGGACTTCATCGCCGCCATGTAGCGGGTAACTGATTTCTGGGCGACCGGGTTATCGGGATGCAAGATCGCCATTATCGTGCCCTCCCCATACCGAAATATATAGACGGTCAGTTGATATGAATACCGGCCGTCAGGGTAGATTCCTATATTGTTCGCAAGACCCAGGTCGGCTGCTGCAAGCACGGCGTTGAGCGGAGCAGCGCCGCCATGCAAGAAGTTCGACACCGGAAAGTTCGGTCGTGGCCAGCTCAACCACGGCGCCAATTCCAAGACGCGGTAATACGGCACCTTCGCCATGTCCAGACCTGAATCGAAAGAAGCCTGCGCTGCCCATGCGGCATCGCCGAAAGAGGTCGCAGCTATCGGAACGGTGATCGGGATCAAGCCGGTAAACCAACCCTGCGTCATGAAATTGTCTGTGCCAGTGCGGGAATCCCGGGGAGTGAGCCCGTAATACGTGAGAGCACCAGTAAACTCATGCTCCACCAGGGCGAGGCAGGCGAACAAGCCGCCGACGAAGCGCGCGCCGGCCGCCGTGCAGGCTGATTCGAATCGCTCCGTCTGTGCTGCATCCATCAGGAGTTCGGAGGCCATGTCACTGCTCGCCGACTCCAACGGGTTACCCAACGGGAGTGGGAATTCAGGAAAGCTACCATTGTTGTTCTCGGCGAAGTCAATCCACGCGCGTACCTCAGGTGAATCTACGGTCAACGCTGACGTGTACTGGCGCTCGCGGATACAGAAAGCGTCAAAGCTGCCGGCATCGGGAAGCGCAAGGGGCTTACCGCTTGCGCTCAACGCCGCATACATTCCGTTGGCTTCCAGCATTGTTGTGCCGATCAAGGTCGCGTCCCCGTGGACATGATCCATGGCGGCAAAGAACGTGAAGTGGTTCTCGTTTTGGATAATCCCGAAGGTGAAGCAGCCCCACTCCAGCGGATTTGGTATGGCCACGACATGAGCGCGTATTTCGTCAACTGTCATGTCGCCGTGATCGATCGGCATGAATTCGATATCAGCCGGATCGCTGATGGCGTGCCTTATGAACTCTCCATTGCCGGTGTGCTCGAACCAACTGCGGAATGTGTCATGACGGCGCAGGTATGTGTTAAGGCCCTGATCCATGGCAGAAATGTCACATTGGCCGGGCACTTCACAGCTGGCGATGATTTGCCGGGAAAAGTTCAGGCCCGCGGCTTTCCGTTCGCAATAGTTACGCAGATGTTGGCCCTGCATGTAGCTGACCGGCACCGAACTGACCGGCGCCTGCCGGACCTTTTCGGCAGCCGCGGCCGTCGGGTGCCACGAGGTGACTGAGCCGGGAGACAGCGTCCAGTCATCGAGTGAGCCGATCGTAATCTTCCCGATGCGCAAAGCTTCGTCCTCCTCGGTTTGAACGGCTCCGGTCCGGCCACGCTAGCAGCGAGAACAAGATAACCCGCCCAGCGGTCACGCTGGCGGGCACGGGGATGCGCCTCGACAGCTCACAGTAAGTTGACATGGAGCCACCCGGCGTGAAACCCAAGCCGACAGGCGTATCTGGCTATAGGGTGCGGGGGAGCACCGCCGCAGTTGCGATACTGGCGGCGGTAGTGATTCTGGTGTGCAATCCGCCGCCCCAGCGATCGAATCCTCACCGTCCTCAGCAGAAAGGACAACGGCATGGCATCCGTCGCAGGTCAACAGCAGCCAGCATCGGGTTTTGCGATCGTCGGCTATGCGGCGCGTTTTCCGGGTGCCGCCGATGCCGACGAGTTTTGGGAGGTGCTTCGGGAAGGTCGGGACGCGATATCCGAGGTGCCCCCGGACCGGTGGGATGCCGACGAATTCTTTGACCCGGATCCCGACACGCCCGGGAAGATTGTGACCCGACGGGCAGGTTTCGTCGATGACGTAACCGGGTTCGACGCGCCGTTTTTCGGTTTGTCGGTGCGCGAGGTCAGGTTGATGGACCCGCAGCATCGGCTCTTGCTGGAGACGGCGTGGCGGGCGGTCGAGCATTCGGGCACCGCGCCATCGGCTTTGGCCAACACCAACACCGGTGTGTTCGTCGGTTTGTCCACCCATGACTACCTGGGAATGGCGTCCGGCGAGCTGACTTACCCCGAGATCGAAGCCTATATGGCAATCGGGACAGCGGCCGCCGCCGGAGCGGGCCGGATCAGCTATCGGTTGGGGCTGCAGGGCCCGGCGGTCACAGTCGACACAGCGTGCAGCTCGTCGTTGGTGGCAATCCATCAGGCGTGCCAGGCGCTGCGGTTTGGGGAATGTGACCTCGCGCTGGCCGGCGGAGCGAACGTCCTGCTCAGCCCGGCGACCATGATCACGTTTTCGAGTGCGCACATGTTGGCACCCGACGGGCGGTGCAAGACCTTCGACGCGGCTGCAGACGGCTATGTGCGGGGCGAGGGTTGCGGTGTCATTGTCGTGAAGCGGCTTGAAGACGCAATCCGCGACGGCGACCGGATTCGGGCCGTGATCCGGGGCAGCGCGATCAACCAAGATGGCGCATCGGGTGGTTTGACGGTGCCGAACGGTGTCGCTCAGCAACGGGTTATCGCCGAGGCGCTGCAGCGCGCCGGTGTCGCACCCGGCGACGTCGGATACCTGGAAGCGCACGGAACCGGGACATCGCTGGGCGATCCGATCGAGGCCCAGGCCGCAGGTGCGGTGTTCGGCGTTGGGCGCGAGGCAAGCCGGCCGCTGCTGATCGGCTCGGTGAAGACGAATATCGGGCATCTGGAAGCCGCCGCGGGGATCGCGGGCGTGATCAAGGTCATCCTGTCGCTCGAGCACGGGTTACTGCCGCAGCACCTGCACTTTCGCAATCCGTCGCCGCACATTCCCTGGGACCGGCTTTCGGTGCAGGTTGTGCAGGACGCCACCACGTGGGAACGCAACGGCGGGCCCCGTATCGCGGGAGTCAGTTCTTTCGGGTTCTCCGGGACCAACGCGCATGTCATCCTCGAGGAAGCACCCGATGAAGTAGGCCAGATCGCTGTGCCACCGGAGCCGATCGAGGCGCCCGGGAGCCGGCGGTTCAGCGTTCTTCCGCTATCGGCGCGCACGCCCGCCGCACTGGCGCAGATCGCCAACGATTACCGCAGCTGGTTGGCCGCGCACCCGGAGGCCACTTTGGCGGACGTGTGCTTGACCGCCGGCGTGGGGCGATCACACTTCGAGCACCGGGCCGCGTTGGTGGTCAATTCGACGGACTCTGCCAGTGAGTTGCTTGGTGCGCTCGCGGACGACCGCCCGGCACCTGGCCTGGTGCGCGGCGTATCCGAAGACCCACCGAAGACGGCGTGGCTATTCACCGGTCAAGGCAGCCAGTACGTCGGCATGGCCCGGGAGCTGTTCGACACCGAGCCGGTCTTCGCCGAGACACTGACCCGCTGCGCGGCAGCGGTCGCTGACATTCTCGAAAAGCCCTTGCTGGACGTTATTTTCGATGCGGATGGCCCGGATGGCGAAGAGACGCTGCGGCAGACCACCTACGCCCAGCCCGCATTGTTCGCGGTGGAGATGGGCCTGGCTCACCTTTGGCAGTCATGGGGCTTCGAACCCGACGTGGTGCTGGGCCACAGCGTCGGCCAGTATTCGGCGGCCTGCGTCGCCGGTGTGTTCAGCCTCGAGGATGGCGCGCTGCTAATGGCCGAGCGCGGGCGCCTTTTCGGCAGTTTGCCTGCCGGCGGTCGGATGGTCGCGGTGTTCACCGCCGCCGAGCGCGTCGAGAGCCTGACCGACGCGTTTCCCAGTCTGTCGGTTGCTGCCTACAACGGTGCTAATACCGTACTGTCGGGACCCGCGCAGGATCTGGAGCAGGCGGTTTCCGGGTTGACTGCCGACGGTGTCCGATGTGACTGGCTAGACACCAGCCACGCGTTCCATTCGGCGCTGCTGGATCCGATCCTCGACGAGTTCGAGTCGTATGCGAACCGGTTCAATTTCGGCTCCCCACAACGGATTTTGGTGTGCAACCGCACCGGTGCCACGCTTGGCAGGAGCGTGAAACTCGATGGCTCCTATTGGCGTCGCCACGCGCGGCAGCCAGTGGAATTCGCCAAGAGCGTCCAGACGCTGGCCGATTTGAGTTGCAAAGTGCTGTTGGAGATCGGCC
Organism: Mycobacterium sp.; assembly: GCF_049280035.1. GTDB lineage: Bacteria > Actinomycetota > Actinomycetes > Mycobacteriales > Mycobacteriaceae > Mycobacterium. Next base: position 11,361 of record NZ_JBAPPI010000159.1, read on the forward strand.
CACAGCCGGTGCTCACCGCCGCAGCCCTGCGGGCATGGCCTGACCCGGCCACTGCACCGCGGGCGATCGCGTCATTGCGTCGAAACACTGCGGACCACCGTCAGATCGCCGAAGCCCTTGCCGACGCCTACGTCCTAGGTCACCTGCCCGACTTCGGCGCTGTCCGGCAGGGACCGGCGCGAAAGCTCGACCTGCCCACCTATCCGTTCGAGCATCGCCAGTACTGGTATC
>NZ_JBAPPI010000160.1:0-2364 GCF_049280035.1 Mycobacterium sp.
GCTCGAACACGGCGGTCTGCGGCTAGGACGCCGCTCCGCGCTGGCGGTGGCGGCGCGTCGGGTGCTGGCCGTGCTGCCGGCGCGCCCGGTGGCCGAGACGGAAAGCAGGGCGGCATGACTGGTTCGCTAATCGATCGGGTGCGTGAACGGCTGGCGACGGAACCGGCACCGCTGCGTCCCACAGTGGTGGCCGACGCGATCCGAGCCGAGTCCGGTGGGGTGCTCGGCGACACTGAGCTGCTGAGCAATCTGCGGGTGCTGCAGACCGAGCTGACCGGCGCCGGGATCCTCGAGCCGCTGTTGTGCGCCGACGGCACCACTGACGTGCTGGTCACCGCGCCGGACGAGGTGTGGGTCGATGACGGAAACGGATTGCGGCGCACCGATATTCGGTTCGCCGACGAAGCCGCCGTGCGGCGGTTGGCGCAGCGACTGGCGCTGGTCGCAGGTCGCCGTCTCGACGACGCGCAACCGTGGGTGGACGGTCAGCTGACCGGGGTGGGCGCCGGCGGCTTCGCGGTCCGGCTGCATGCCGTGCTGCCACCGGTCGCCGTCGCCGGCACCTGCCTGTCGCTGCGGGTGCTTCGACCGGCTACCCAAGATTTGTCCGCGCTGATCGCGGCGGGCGCCATCGCGCCGACGGCCGCCGCACTGCTCGCTGACGTGATCGCCGCCAGGTTGGCGTTTTTGGTGTCCGGAGGTACCGGGGCCGGCAAGACGACGCTGCTGTCGGCGATGCTGAACGCAGTGGCGCCGGACGAGCGGATCGTGTGCGTCGAGGACGCCGCCGAGCTGGCGCCGCCGCATCCGCATCTGGTCAGGCTGGTCGCGCGTTGCGCCAATGTCGAAGGTGTCGGCGAAGTTACGGTGCGCCAACTCGTCCGGCAAGCGCTGCGGATGCGGCCAGACCGCATCGTCGTTGGAGAGGTTCGGGGCGCCGAAGTCGTCGATTTGCTCGCGGCGCTGAACACCGGTCACGACGGCGGTGCGGGCACAGTGCATGCCAACAATCCGGGCGAGGTTCCAGCTCGTTTGGAGGCGTTGGGCGCTCTCGGCGGCCTGGATCGCGGTGCGCTGCACAGTCAACTGGCTGCAGCCGTTCAGGTGCTGATGCATGTTGCCCGCGATCGCGCCGGCCAGCGGCGACTCGACGAAATCGCTGTGCTGCGTCAAACCGACGGAAGGGTCAGCGCGGTGACGGCGTGGCATGCCGACCGCGGACTGACCGATGAGGTCGCGGGATTGCGCCGGCTGATCCAGAGCCGGACGCTCAGATGACCGCACCGGTGGCTTCGCTCGCGTTAGCGGCAGCTCTGCTGGTATCGCCTGCGTCGCCGCGTCAACGGCTTGCTCGCCCCGACCGCAGCCGGACCCGGTTGTCCCCGCGGGTCGCCGGATGGTGTGCCGGGTGTGCTGTGGCTGGCGGTGCCGTATTGCTGCCGCTGACAACGGTTCTCGCGACGGCGGTGCTCGCCGCAACCGGAGGCTTGCGCTACCGCCGCCGTCGCCGTAGCCGTCGGGGGATGGATGAGGGCCGGCAGTTGGAAACCGCGATCGAAGTGTTGGTGGGCGAACTGCGGGTCGGTGCCCATCCAGCGCAGGCGTTCGCCGTCGCGGCGGACGAAACGGCCGGCCCGGTCGCGGACTCATGCCGTGCGGTGGCCGCGCGCGCCCGTTTGGGGGCCGACGTCACCGCCGGATTGCGCAGTGTCGCTGAGACCTCGGCGCTGCCGGCGCAATGGGATCGGCTCGCGGTGTGCTGGAACCTGGCATCCGAACACGGTCTGGCGATGTCTACCCTGATGCGCGCGGCTCAACGCGATATTACTGAGCGGCAACGGTTTTCCGGGCATGTAACGTCGGCGATGGCCGGTGCGCGTGCCACCGCGGCCATCCTGGCGGGCCTGCCGATGCTGTCGGTGCTGTTCGGCCAACTCATCGGCGCCGACCCGGCGGCGTTCTTGCTGGCCGGTCATGCAGGCGGCTGGCTGCTGGTGATCGGGGTGACGCTGGTGTGCGGCGGGCTGCTCTGGTCGGACCGCATCACCGATCGGGCGGCATCGTGAGTCGCGCGGGCGACAGCGATAGGGGTAGCGGTGAGGTGGGGGCACGCCCCCTCGCCGCTGCGCGGCTGGGGGTACCCCCACCCGCTTTTGCGGGGGACGGGTCGCCCTAGCAACCCAAGGGCAGCAAGGGTTTACGACGTCTGGTCGCCGTTGATCCGCGCGGACGCCGCGCTGGTGACCGGCTCACTGGCCGCAAGCCGCTCCAGCGGTGCGAGCGCCTGGGTCAGCGTTTCCAAGTCCAGCTCGCTGAGCTGGCTCAGCAGCGCGGCCAGCGCGGTGATCCGGTTGGTCAGCGACT
>NZ_JBAPPI010000161.1:0-3119 GCF_049280035.1 Mycobacterium sp.
ATCAGATACGACCCATAAAGGCAGCGAAAGTGAAAATCCGGTGATCGACGCGCCGGAGCCCAAGTCGGGGGCGCCGCTGACGAACCAAGACTGGTGGCCTAACCAGATCGACGTGTCGAAGCTGCACCCGCACGCGCCCCAGTCCAACCCGCTCGGCGAAGACTTCGACTACGCAACGGAATTCGCCAAACTCGACGTCGAGGCCCTCAAAGCCGACATGTTCTCGCTGATGACTACCTCGCAGGACTGGTGGCCCGCCGACTACGGTCACTACGGCGGCCTGTTCATCCGGATGAGCTGGCACTCGGCGGGTACCTACCGCATTTACGACGGCCGCGGCGGCGGCGGCCAAGGTATGCAGCGTTTTGCCCCGATCAACAGCTGGCCGGACAACGTGAGCCTGGACAAAGCCCGCCGGCTGCTGTGGCCGGTTAAAAAGAAGTACGGCAACAAGATCTCCTGGGCCGACCTGATCATCTTCGCCGGCAACTGTGCCCTGGAGTCGATGGGGTTCAAGACTCTCGGCTTCGCTTTTGGCCGCGAAGACGTCTGGGAACCCGAAGAAATCCTGTTCGGCGAAGAGGACGAATGGTTGGGCACCAACAAGCGGTACTCGGGCAAGCGAGACCTCGCCGAGCCGTACGGTGCGACCACCATGGGGCTGATCTATGTGAATCCGGAAGGCCCCGAAGGCAAGCCGGATCCGGTCGCCGCGGCGGTAGACATCCGTGAGACGTTCCGCCGGATGGCGATGAATGACGAGGAGACCGCCGCACTCATCGTTGGTGGCCACAGCTTCGGCAAGACCCACGGTGCTGGTGACGGCGATCTGGTCGGTCCCGAGCCGGAGGCCGCCCCGATCGAACAACAGGGACTCGGATGGAAGAGCTCCTACGGCAGCGGCAAGGGCAAGGACGCCATCACCAGCGGCCTGGAGGTGGCCTGGGTCTCGACCCCGACCAAGTGGGGTAACGGATTCTTGAAAAACCTGTACGGCTACGAGTGGGAGCTGACCAAGAGCCCGGCGGGAGCTTGGCAGTTCCAGGCGAAGGACGGCGCCGGTGCGGGCACGATCCCCGATCCGTTTGGTGGGCCGGGTCGCGCGCCCACGATGTTGGTCACCGACATCTCGATGCGCGAAGACCCGATCTACCGTGAGATCACCCGACGCTGGCTGGACCACCCCGAAGAGCTGTCCGAGGCGTTCGCCAAGGCGTGGTACAAGCTGTTGCACCGCGACATGGGACCGATCTCGCGCTACCTCGGGCCATGGATCGCCGAGCCGCAGCTGTGGCAGGACCCGGTTCCAGATGTGGACCACAAGCTGGTCGACGACAAAGACGTTGCGGCCCTGAAGAAAAAGGTGCTCGAGTCCGGCCTGTCAATTCCGCAGCTGATCAAGACCGCGTGGTCGGCGGCCGCGAGCTACCGCAACACCGACAAGCGCGGTGGCGCTAACGGTGGACGGCTTCGCCTTGAGCCACAAAGGAATTGGGAGGTCAACGAACCCGCCGAGCTGGACAAGGTGCTGCCGGCCCTGGAAAAGATCCAGCAGGACTTCAACGGCTCAGCTTCCGGAGGCAAGAAGATCTCGCTTGCCGACCTGATCGTGTTGGCCGGCTCTGCGGCAGTGGAGAAGGCGGCCAAGGACGCCGGACACGAGATCTCCGTGCCTTTCGCGCCGGGGCGGACCGACGCGTCGCAGGAGAACACCGATGTGGAGGCGTTGGCGGTGCTCGAACCGCGGGCCGACGGCTTCCGCAACTATGCGCGGCCGGGTGAGAAGGCCCCGCTGGAGCAGCTGCTGTTGGAGCGGGCGTACCTACTGGGTGTGACCGGTCCGGAGCTGACCGTCCTCGTCGGGGGCCTGCGTGCTCTCGGGGCCAATCATGGCGGCAGCAAGCACGGCGTGTTCACCGACAAGCCCGGCGTGTTGACCAACGACTTCTTCGTCAATCTGGTCGACATGGGCACCGAGTGGAAGGCGTCGGAGACTGCGGAGAACGTCTACGAGGGCCACGACCGGGCCTCGGGCGCTCTGAAGTGGACCGCGACCGCGAATGACCTTGTGTTCGGGTCGAATTCGGTGCTGCGCGCGTTGGCCGAGGTCTATGCACAAGACGACGCGAAGGGGAGGTTCGTGGCTGACTTTGTCGCGGCATGGGTCAAGGTCATGAACAACGACCGGTTCGACCTCAAGTAACACCTGGATCAGATGGTCCCGACGGCACCCCGCGAGCCCCGGCCTCGCGGGGTGCCGCTTTCGGTCAGCTCTTCGAAAGCTGTTGGGGGCAGTAGTATTTTGCTGCGATCATGGCGAAGTCGGATGCTTCTTCCATGGTGAAGCCCGCATTGCGGACCTTCACCTCGTGCACCAGCTCCAGGCCAGATTCGCCGCCATTCAGGCATCCGCACACCGACTTGCCGGCTGTGATGGCTTGAGCCGGGCTGGGATAGTGGATACCGACTTTTTGCAGAGCAGACAGAAAGCCTGCATCGTCACCGGTGATGTCGCCAGGATCGGCGTATGCCGGAGCGGCCAGGCCGATCACGGTGCAAATGCTGATTGCCGCAAGTAGGGCTCTCATAATTCATCCTTCTTTCCTGTTGTCCCCTAACCCAATTGGACATCCGACGGTACGACTTTGGCCTTGCCGCCTTTCAGATGCACCGCGTGGACGCCGGGTTTCTTCGCCAGTTGTTCGAGCAGACTCTCAAGACCGTCTTGGTCGACCGTGTGGTGCTGCACGCTTTCGGGCTTCTCCGATATTTGTGCGACCAGCCGCTTCAGTTGCTCGGGCGACTGTTTGCCTTTGAGGTCCTTCAGCGGGGTCAGACGGCCGCGTACGCCACTGTTGGCCGCGACGGTGGGAGCCCCGGCGCCGATCGCGCTGCCGAGCATCCCCGCCGCGGGCATCGAACTGAACATGCCGGCTTCGGCGATCGCGGCCGCCGGCACGGCTTCCGGCCCGGCGGCTGACAATGCGGCAGCGACCGTTCGGATCGCCGGTGTGGCGGTGGCCCAGCTGGGGGGGACTGACAGCTTTCCGACCAAAGTGTCGGCATTTCCCATATCCGCGGACACCGAACTGTTGGTCAGCCACCCCCTGCCCCAAAAG
>NZ_JBAPPI010000162.1:0-15022 GCF_049280035.1 Mycobacterium sp.
GCGGTGTAGCCGATGGCCGTCGCGTCGGTTCGGGCCCGCACCGTCGCCGAGCGCGGCAGGTTGAACAGCACACCGATCTCGCCGAAGTAGTCGCCAACCCCGGCGACCTTCACCAATTCCTCACCGCCATCAGCTAATTCGCGCACAATGTCGAACTCACCCTGGGAGACGACGTAGATCAGTTCGCCCATCGTGGACTGCTCGAAGAGCACCTCGCCCGCCGTCAGATGGACGGTTTCGGGTGGCCGATTCGTCGACACCAGCGTCGGTACCATCTCGATGACGTGATCGGCCATCGGCAGTATCCGGCTGTCGTGGGTGGCGACCACCACCAGACGCTCGCCCGCGGCGAGCGAGCGGATCAGCCGCAGCACCTCCTCCACCTGGATGAAGTCGAGGTGCGCGGTCGGCTCGTCGGCGAGAATCAACGACGGCTCCAGCGCGATCGCCCGGGCGACCGCCACACGCTGCTGCTGCCCTCCGCTGAGGTCACCCGGTCGGTGTTTCATCCGTTCCGCAAGATTGACGCGCTCCAGAAGTTCCTCGGCACGCCGACGCGAGGTCGCACGTGACACGCCGGCCGCGCGCAGCGGAACCATCACGTTTTCCAGGGCGGTGAGGCTCGGCACCAAGTTGAAGGCCTGGAAAACGATGCCAACCTGGTCGCGTCGGTACTTGGCCAGCTCACGTCCGTCGAGCGTGGTGACGTTGACGCCACCGAACTTGATCACGCCGCTCTTCGGCCGCAGAATGCCGCCGAGGCAAGACAGTAACGTCGTCTTCCCGCAGCCGCTGGGCCCGAGCAGGATCACCAGTGACCCTGCCGACACGTCGAGGTTCAAGCCATTGATCGGCCGGACAGCGTACCCACCACTGGAGTACTCAACGACCAGGTCTTGGATGCTGAGATCGCCCACGGCTCAAGGACCTCCGAACGCGAGCGCGGGATCGACCGCCACCGCGCGCCTCAACCCAGCGGCGCTGGCCAGCAGACCGACCGCGACCGCGATCACCGGTAGCCCCAAGTAGGCGTACATCGGCACCACAACGATCATCGGGAACAGCGGCACCAATAATTGCGCAAGGATGACGCCGACCACCGCCGCCAGCAGCGCGACGATGACCGCCTGCACCGCGAGCCCCGCCAAAATCGACCGCGTCGGCACGCCGATCGCCTTGAACACCGCGAAATCACGCATGCGCTCGAGCGCCGAAAGGTACACCATTGACCCGACGATCAGCACCGCCACGATCGAAAGCAACACAGCCACCATCGTGATCGCACTGGCCGCGACCTTCAACGGCCGCAGCAGATCGTTGACACCGGCCGCACGATCAAGAGTTTGATAGCCGTCGGGAAGATGCTGGGGCATGCCGACGATCCCGATCGATGTGACCATCGGCTGACCGTTGTACGCCAGCTGCTGGAGGCCCTCGGTTGTCAGGAAGAGGTTGGGTGTCTTCGCCAATGCGGTGGAATTGGGCACAATGCCGACGATCCGCAATGTGTGTGCGCCGATGACTAGAGCATCACCGAGGTGACGACCCAGCGTGCTCGACACCGCGACCTCGTCCGGTGTCGACGGCGCTTCTCCCTGCGAGACAACTGGCATGCCGGGTCCATGCTCCGGTGCGCCGAAGGCCGTGCTGTTTCGCGTCGCCGAGCCCTCCCCGATCGTCATCGCCGCGGTGGCCAGTGGGGCTGCGGCGGCGACGCCGGGTTCACCGGCCACCCGCGCCAGGTCAACTTGGGCGAATGGTGTCGCTCCCAGAAACGGTCCGGCCGCACCGGTTTTGACCACAAATCTGTCGACGCCCATGGAGTCGACGGTCCGCTGCGCCTCCACCCGAAAGCCGTTCGCAAGACCGATCAGAACGAGCGTCATCGCAAAGACCAACCCGGTGCTGACAATCGCGATGACGAGGCGACGCCTTCGCCATTGCATGTCACGCAAGGCCGCGGACAGCATGCCGGGGAGGCTACCGATGACCCGGCATACCCGTGCCGGGTTTGATCATGTTGCCCCGTCCGGCCGGTGTCACGGCATCGCCTCGGCCCAGGCGATGTGCCCTTCGAAGCCAAGCGATGTCGCCATGTTGCGGTAGCGATTCACGAAGTCCAGGTATCTCACACCTTCGCCGCGCGCCCGCGCCAACAGGGCGCGTAACCGCAGCAGCCAGATGGCGCGCAAGGCGGAATGGTCGTCGGTCGGTGCTGACGCTAACCGCTCGATCGCGGCCTCGGCTTCCACGACGTCACTCTCGGTGCCGCCGTCGAGCAGCGTCTCCACCAGCACTCCAGTCGCCGGAATGCCCCACTCCCGCGATCGTCCTTCGCGGAGCAGATCGTCGACGCCGGCGCGCATCAGCGGAATCGCGCCATCGCGATCGCCCCGCCGAGCCCGCTCACGCGCCAAGTAGACGTCGTCGAACAACACCGTCACCTGCTGGTCCAACGCTTGAGTGTCGGCCGCGGCAACCGGCCAGCCGCATCCACGACAGAACCGCGCGTTCTCACGGCGTTCCGTCCCGCACGCGCGGCACGTCGTTATGGCCGTCATCCGACCCTCCGCCGCTTAGCCCCTGAATCCCCGATCTTTCAGGATAGGGCGCTTGACGCCTGACCATGGGCTGTTCGCAGAGTTAGGGTGTTGTCATAGCGTAAAGACGAGTGCAGACGAGCGTACACATGGACGTGCCTATGAACCCAGCCGACGAGTCCGTCACAACTCTGGAAGACCTCAGAGGCGATTTGGCGCTTCGCTACAAGAGGACGCCGACCAGTGGGGCCTCGGTCGACCCTGCGATCGTAGAGGCCGACATGGCGGCCCTCGACCGCGACGGCTACGTCATCTGGGAGAAACTGCTCAGCGACGACGACTGCCGGCAGATCCGTGACGTTGTCCATCCCTGGTTGGGGCACACCGGGCGTAACTCGTTCGAGGGCCGTGCAACCCAGCGCATCTACAGCGTGTTGAGCAGGACGCGGGTGTGCGACCCGCTTGTCGACCATCCACGGGTGCTGGCGGTGCTCGATCGGCTGCTGATGCCCAACTACCTGCTTTCGGCCTTGCAGGCCATCAACATTCAGCCCGGTGAGGCCGCGCAGCTCGCTCACCATGACGACGGGTTCTACCCGGTTCCGCGTCCGCGGGAGCCGTTGGCGGCCGCGACGATTTGGGCGATCGACGACTTCGCCGCCGACAACGGCTCGACCGTGCTGTTCCCCGGCAGTCACCGCTGGGGCAAGCGACGACCGGGCCCGGGCGATCAGTCGGTACCGGTTGTGATGCCCGCGGGTTCGTGTGTCTTCTTCGTCGGCACCCTTTGGCATGGCGGAGGCGCCAACACCACCACTCACGCCCGTCTTGCCGTCACCGCCCAATACTGCCAACCGTGGCTTCGCCCGATGGAGGCGTTCACCCTGTCGATCTCACGCGAGATCGCTCGGGAGGTCTCGGATGACATTCGCCGCATGCTCGGCTACAGCATCCACCCGCCGTTCGTCGGCGCGGTCGACGGTTTGCATCCCCTGCGGCTGCTGGACCAGCCTTAACGTCGGGCCGAAGCGCTAGCGCCTCCCCGATACCGCCCGCTTTCGCTGTCGGGGTTGGCCATAGGTTGCGCCGAACTGCGGCACCTCCAGAGCACCGGCGTGACGGGCGGCGGTGATGGCGCTGCGCAGCGGACGAGCCAAGCCCGCGAACGATGCCATGTCGAACACCATCGGTGTCAACAGCCGATTGTGGACATAACCGAACGCGCTGGCGGTCTCGGGATCGGCCCATCCGAGGGTTCCGCCCAGGCCGACATGGCCGAACCCCTTGAGTAGACCCGGAACCGGTGATTCGTGATAGCCGAGGTGAAACGGCATCGGCACCATGATGTTCAAATCAGGCAGCACCCGCGGCTTGCCGATCAGGCCGTCCACCAACTCCGACGACAGGAACCGTGTTCCGTCGATGCGGCCCTCGTTGGCCAGTGCGGCGTACATCTTCGCCAAGCCACGGCCGGTGACAACACCGTTGGCTGCGGGAACTTCGCCGTCAAGGAACGGGATATCGCCCTGCACAAGCGATTTGATGCCCGGGAAGTACATCGCGCCCAAGGCGCCCGAGAACGGCAGACCGGCCACCCTCGGTGCGACGAAGTTGAACACCGGATTGGGCCGCTTGCTCTGCGGGGCCAGGATCTGTGCGACCGTGGTGGGCGCGCCGGCGGGCGGGCGGCCCAGATGCAGGCCATCCGTGTTGAGCGGTTGCGCCAGCTCGGTGCGGACCAGTTCGCGCATGCCCGCACCGGTCACCGCCCGGGCCAGACCCGACAGCAGCCAACCGTAGGTCAGCGCGTGATACGCGGGGGCGCCCCGCAGGTGGTCGACCGGTGCCGCGGCCAGCCGCTCCTCCATGAGGTGGTGATCCATCAACTCGGTCTTGTTGACGCCCTTCAGATGCGACAGCCCGGATCGATGCCGCAAGACGTCGCGGACCGTGATGTCGGCTTTGCCGTTGGCCCCGAACTCCGGCCAGTAGTCGGCAACGGGCGAGTCGTAGGACAGCAAGCCCCGGTCAACCAATCGGTGAATCACCGTGGACGCGACACCCTTCGTCGCAGAGAACACCATCGCGCCGGTGTCGGCCGTCCATGGCACGTCACCGGCCCGGTCTGACCACCCCGTCCACACGTCGACGACCGGCCTGCCGTCGATGTAGACGCACAGGCTGCCGCCACCGAACCGGCGCCCTGGAAACAGTCCGGCGAAAATCCGGATCGCATTGGCGAAACGCGGGTCGGCGGCCCCGCGGACGCCGCGTGGCAGACCGCTGTCGGCTTCGAGAAGAGCTACCTGGGCCACGGTGCTATGCCGCAACCCGTGGTTGACCTGCATCGCCGCGCCGCGATCCGATCATGGCGTGATGCTATTACTCGTGCTCCGGCAAGATGGCAGCATTGCAAAGTTGACGTCCTCCTCTGGCAAAAGCCAGAGGATTCCAACCCCGTCCGACTACCTATGTGGCAGGAGAGCAGAGTTGAGGTTCACGGTTCGTAGACCGGCTAGCGCCGAAGTCTCCCCGTGCTGTCACCGCCAGTCCGGCGGCGATGTTGCGTGCAGCGTTCACGTCGGCGTTGCACCGGCCCGCGTTGCAGGCTTGGCACTGGAAAACCGCTTGGCTCTTACGGTTTCCGGGAGCGACGTGCCCGCACACGGCGCATCGTTGCGACGTGTACGCGGCCGGGATCTGCTCGACCCGGCCAGAGGCCTTGTGCTGCAAACGCGCAGCGAACAGGCCCCAACAGCTGCGACTGATACCCCGGTTCAGACCGCGTTTGGCGGCAACACCTACACCGGGCTGCTGCACGGTTCCCCGCGCAGAGCGCGCCATCGCACGCACATCAAGTGCTTCAATCCGAATGGTATCGAACCGGCGCGCCACATCAGTGGTGGCCTTTTCGACCCAGTCCTTACGTCGGTCGGCCGCACGGGCAGTGAGTTTTGCGATCGCGCGTTTACTGCGAGTTCGCCGGTTGGAGCCCCGCTTGGCTCGGGCCAGGCGCTGCTGCAGCACCTTCAACCGCTTGGCCTCGCCGCGGCTCAGCGCAGGCGCACGCAGCAGCTCACCAGTCGACAAGGCCGCGGCTACCGCAACACCGCGGTCGATACCCACCACCGACCCGTCGCAGGGCCCAGCAATGGGTTGCGGTACATGGGCGAACGCGATGTGCCAGCGGCCGGCCCGATCACAGGTGATGCGGTAGGACTTCACACCTTCCGGCACTGGCCGCGACATGCGGAACCGGACCCAACCGACCTTGGGCACCCACGCACGGCCGCACCGGCGGTTCAGCCGCTCGACGTGATGGGCTTTCACCGCCACCTGCCGGAAGCCCTCATGCACCCCGGCTTTGCGCCACCTCGGGCGGCGATGCGTTCGCGCGAAGAAGTTACGCATCGCTTGGGCGAAATCCCGCAATGCCTGCTGCTGCACTGTCTGCGACCCCGCTGCCAGCCACTGGTATTCGGCGCGGGCCGCCGTCAACTGGGCGCACTGTTCGTTATAACCCGGCGCGCGGCGACCCGGCTGCCAGTGCTGCTGCTGCTCGACCGCCAAGTTCCACACATAGCGGGCGTGGCGGCAATGCTCGGCCAAGACCACCGCCTGCTCGGCAGTCGGAAGCAACCGATAGCGCGCCATTCCTGCAAGCTAGCCGTCACCACCGACAACCCACCGAAAGGAGACGTGGCGTTTCCACCCCCGGCTAAAACCAGGAGTTTCCACGCCGCAACCAGCCCATGAGTAACCGCAGCATTGCTCGCATCGTTGGCACCGCGCTGGCGACGATCGGGGCCTTGTCGACCGCACCCTTGGGCATTCGGGTCGCCGTTGCCGATCAGTGTCCGGATGCCGAGGTGGTGTTCGCGCGCGGCACCGGTGAGCCCGTTGGACCCGGCGGGCCGGGCCAGGCCTTCTTCGACTCGCTGACCGGCCAGCTTCCCGGAAAGACGGTGAACCTCTACCCGGTCAACTACCCGGCGACCAACGACTACGTCAACAGCGCACACGCCGGTGCCGCCGACGCGGTCGCCCACGTGCAAGGGACCGCGGCGAACTGCCCGAACACCAAAATCGTGCTGGGGGGATATTCGCAGGGCGCGGGCGTCATGGACATGACCAGCCACCAGCTGTCCCCGCAGGTCGCCAATCACGTTGCCGCCGTTGCCTTGTTCGGTAATCCGCAGAGCAGCTACGCAAAGCAGTTGTCGGACAACCAGATTCCGGCGATCGACCCGAGCTACAGCCCGAGGACCATCGACATCTGCCTACCCGACGACAATATCTGCGCCGAGGGCGGAAGCATCATCGCGCATCTGGGCTATGTCCCCGATGCGACCAACCAGGCCGCGACGTTCGTCGCGGGTCGGCTCTAGCGCTCCGCCCGTTTTTCGCCCCCGGGCATCTTCGGGGTAACCGGAACTCGGCCGGGGTGATCGAACATCACAGTTCGGTAACAGTTAGATCTCGTTCTCATCTATTGGTAAGTATTTCTGTCGTTGTCGTGCATAAGAGCAACCTGAGAGTTACCTTAGCGCCGTGTGTGGACGGCCCACGACAACAACAAACGAGCGGAGCTTTGCCATGAGCATCAGATCTCACGACGGCCCAACCAATGATCAGCGTCGCCGCCGGGTCGCTCCCGCGGCCGGTTTCGGCGTGGTTGCCGCCGGCGCCATTGGCGCCGCCCTGCTCTCGGCGGCCATCGCGCCTGCCGCCCAGGCCGACCCCGTGAGCGGCGCTGTCAACGTGATCCCCGACCTTGACCCATTTGAGGACCTTTTCCCTAGCAACCCCGATGCGGCCATTCTTGATGGAGACTTGCTGACCTACGCCGTCAACCCAACATTCTGGGCGGGCCTATTCGACGGGTTTGTCGACGACTTTTCGACCATCCCGAACGTAGGGCCCCTCAACCCCCCCGGCGCCGAACCTGACCCGTTCGAGGACATCGCGGGCACAAACAGTGGGGTGGCTCTCCAACTTGATACTGTTTTCACTAATTATCAGCCCGCCCTTGCTGTGCTGCTTGATAAGGCATTTGATGCCCTTCCGCCACCCGACAATGACGCGCTCGCGGATCTGACCCAGGCATTCGGTGCCACCGGAGGTGCGTACATTGCCGAGCTCGAGCAGCTAATCACTGGTGTCCCCGTAACGGACTCGCTCGCTGACATGGTCATCGCCTCCATGGGTCTGGGCCCGTTCTGATCTCGACGTTCCGGTAGCGCGAGCGCCCGCTCCCTGAAGCGCTCGGAGGAGCGAGGAGGCGCGCGGGGAGTTTGAAGACGGGAGCGGCGCGGATCCCGTGGTGCACCACGGGTCAACCGTAACCGCCACTACGACGACTGAGTTCACTGCGGCTTGTCTTCCCTTTTTCGATCGGCATCCCGGCTCGGTTGAACGCGTTTGGGCTCTCCCGGCATTTTCGGGTAGTTGGGCGGATACGGCAGATCGCCGAGGCCACGTTCTTCGTCAGCCTCGACCATCTCGAGTAGCGGTGCGATCGACTGGTCAACCGAATCCATGTCGGCCCACGGGTCGTCGCGGCGTGCTACCAGGTCGGGCACGGTGGCCATGGTGTAGTCGTCGGGGTCGGCGGTTGCCAGCTCCGCCCAGGTCAGCGGCGTCGACACCGTCGCGATCGCGGTGCGCCGCACCGAGTACGCCGACGCGAAGGTGCGGTCGCGCGCGTTCTGGTTGAAGTCGACGAAGATGCGCTTGCCGCGCTCTTCCTTCCACCACGAGGTCGTCACCGCATCCGGCGCACGGCGCTCCACCTCGCGCGCCAGCGCGATGCCGGCCCGGCGCACCGCGACGAAATCCCAATCCGTTTTGATGCGCAGGAACACGTGGACGCCGCGACCCCCTGACGTCTTTGGGTAGCCGACCAACCCGAGTTCGTCGAGCAGCGGCCGTAATACGTCGACGGCAACTGCCCGGGCCTCGTTGAAACCGGTGCCGGGCTGGGGATCCAGGTCGACGCGCAACTCGTCGGGGTGTTCGGTATCCGGGCAGCGCACCTGCCAGGGATGCAGTGTGACGGTGCCCATCTGCGCCGCCCACACGATGGACGCGGGATGGGTCACCGTCAACGCGTCGGCCGTCCGACCGGACGGAAACGTCACCCGGCACGTCTCCAGATAATCGGGATGGTGCTGCGGAATGCGCTTCTGGTAGATCTCCTCGCCGTCGATGCCGTCGGGGAACCGCTGCAGATGGGTTGGCCGGTCGCGCAGCGCGGTGAGCATCGGCCCGCGCGCGACCGCCAGGTAGTACTCGACCAGTGTGCGTTTCGTTCCCCTGGCGCCCAGTTCCGGGAAATACACCTTGTCCGGGTTGGTGAGCCGAACCGCGATCCCGTCGACGTCGAGTTCTTCTGCTTCAGCGGCCACATCCTGATTCCAGCACAGGGTTCCAGCACAATGTGCACATGGACTTGCCTGTCATGCCGCCGGTTTCGCCGATGCTGGCGAAATCGGTTAAATCCATCCCGCCCGACGCGTCGTACGAGCCCAAATGGGACGGGTTCAGGTCGATCTGCTTTCGCGACGGCGAGGAGGTGGAACTGGGCAGCCGCAACGAGCGGCCGATGACCCGGTACTTTCCCGAACTGGTCGCGGCGGCCAAGGCCGAGTTGCCGACGCGGTGCGTGATCGACGGCGAGATCGTCATCGCCACCGACCACGGCCTGGACTTCGAGGCGCTGCAGCAGCGCATCCACCCGGCCGACTCGCGCGTGCGGATGCTCGCCGACAAGACACCCGCGTCCTTCATCGCCTTCGACTTGCTTGCCCTCGGCGACGACGACTTCACCGGACGCCCGTTTTCCGAGCGGCGCGCGGCCCTCGTCGACGCGCTCGCCGGGTCAGGCCCGTCGATTCACGTCACGCCCGCCACCACCGATCAGGCGACCGCGCAGCGCTGGTTCGACGAGTTCGAGGGAGCCGGCCTTGACGGCGTCGTCGCCAAGCCGCTGGGCATCACCTATCAGCCGGACAAGCGCGTCATGTTCAAGATCAAGCACGAGCGCACCGCAGACTGCGTGGTCGCCGGTTATCGAGTACACAAATCGGGCGGCGACGCGATCGGCTCGCTATTGCTCGGGCTGTACAAGGACGACGGCACACTCGCATCGGTTGGCGTCATCGGCGCTTTCCCGATGGCCGAGCGGCGGCGACTGTTCGACGAGCTGCAGCCGCTCGTCACCAGCTTCGATGGCCACCCGTGGAATTGGGCGGCCCACGAAGCCGGCGAGCGCACACCGCGGAAGAACGAATCCTCCCGCTGGAACGCGGGCAAAGACCTCTCGTTCGTGCCGCTGCGGCCAGAACGGGTGGTGGAGGTCCGCTACGACCACATGGAAGGGGAAAGGTTTCGGCACACCGCCCAGTTCAACCGCTGGCGCCCCGATCGCGACCCACGGTCATGTAGCTATTCGCAACTCGAAACCCCAGTCACCTTCAATCTCGGCGACATCGTGCCGGGGCTGGGGACACGCGCTGGCGGATGATGGTGGGGTGCCGGATCAATGCGCGGACTGCGGTTTTATTTACGACCTCAGTCAGTCTGCGGCGGTCGAGGGGAATATCCGGGAGTGCATCGCCGAGGTCGTAGCAATCTTGCGCGTCCGCGACATCAACGTGCGATCCCGGCGCCAGCCCGGTGTGTGGTCGCCGCTGGAGTATGGCTGCCATCTGCGGGACATGCTGCTTGTGCAGCGCGAGCGGGTACTCGCGGCCCGGCGCATGGATCAGCCGGACTGTGCCCCGTCGGGACGTGACGAGCGGGTCGCGCACGATGGATATTCGGAACAGGAGCCGGAGGATGTGGCCCGCCAGCTTGCGGACGCCGCACAGATGTTCAGCAATGTCCTCGCCCGACTGACCGCCGACGACTGGGATCGCACAGTTATTTACCACTACCCAGCAACGTGCGAACGCTCGCTGCGGTGGGTCGCAATACATACAATGCACGAGGCGCAACACCACCTCCTCGACATTCGCCGCCAGGTCTATCCATCGAGCGGCCACTTATGAGACGCGAATTTGCGAAAAGCGTGCAATAACTGGACATTCGGCGAATGGTTACACCGCCACGGCTAGCGACGACAATCCGCGCAGCGTGACATTCGGTTTGTAGGCCGGTTCGCCGTCCAGCCGCGCTTGCGGGAAGCGCGCCGTCACCGCCGACAACGCGGCCGCGGCCTCCAGCCGGGCCAGCGCAGCGCCCAGACAGTAGTGCAGACCTCGTCCGAATGCCAAGTGCCGAAACGCTTTTCGATCCGGATCGAAGATGTCCGGCCGCTCGAACTCGCTCGCGTCATGCTGAGCTGCGGCCAGCAGCAGCATCATGGTGTCGCCCTTGGCTACTTGGGTATCCCCAATCGTCATGTCGTCAGCGGCAATTCGGGCCACCAATTGCACGGGCGGGTCGTAGCGCAGCGTCTCCTCGATGACCGCCGAAGCGCGATCTGCGTCGGCGCCAAGCGCGGCCCACTGCGCGGGGTGGCGCAGCATCGCCAAGATGGCGTTGGCGATCAGGTTCACGGTGGTCTCATGCCCGGCGATCAATAGCAAGCTGCACGTCGAGACGATCTCGTCTTCGGCCAGCTGATCCCCGGACTCCTCCACCGCGATCAACCGCGACATCAGGTCGTCGCCGGGTTGCGAACGGCGTTGCCCGATCAGGTCGTGCAGGTATTCCCGCAGCCACTGACCGGCGCGAATGCGCTCCTGCATGCCCTCTCCCGGCTCGCCGGTGACTGCGAAGAACGGGTCCAGCGCCTGCGCGAGCAGCGCCGATGCGCGGCCGAACTCCGGCTCGTCCTTCAGCGGAACTCCCAGCAGCCGGCAGATGACCGCGACCGGTAGCGGGTAGGCCAAATCACTGATGACGTCGAACCGTCCCCTTTCGGCGATGCTGTCGAGCAATCCGTCGACCAACCCGGCGATCTCCGGTTGCAGCTCGTTGATCACCTTGGGCACGAAGGCCTTGCTGACCAGTTTGCGCAGCCTGGTGTGATCGGGCGGATCGAGGAACAGGAAACCGGGAGGCCCCATCGGGCGCACGGTCGCGCCGTCAGCGAGCATGCGTTGCGCGACCGTCGACTTGAGCCGGTCGACCGAGGATGACGGATGCCGCAGCACCTCGTCGCAGTCGCGATACGCCGAAAAGACGGTTAGATTGGCTCCCGGCAGTTGCATCGGCCCGTTGTCACGGAACTGCTTGTACACCGGATTCGGGTCGGCCCGGTTGGCCGGGTCCAGTAGTTGCAGCAAAAGTGCCTGCGGCTCGGCGACACTCGACACACTCGTCATGCACACATTGTGCAGGAATTGAGCCGGTAGCCAGTTTTCGCTGCTGACGCCGGTTAGCTCCGCAGGAATTCGACGATATGGCCGGCGAGGTCCTCCCCGGCGTCTTCTTGAAGGAAGTGCCCGGCATTGTGCACGACCGGGTGCTCGATCCCCTGTGCGCCGGGCATTTCGCGCTGAAAGATCGGCGCCATGCCACCGGTGATCGGATCGCCGTCGCTGAACGCGACCAACATCGGCGTCGAACTGCCGCAAAGCTTCGCCCATGCCGAGCGGTTGGCCGGGGCCGCCGGGTCATCGGGTGACGTCGGCACCAACCCGGGCATGGCGCGCGGTGCAGCGCAATAAGTGTCGTCCGGGAATGGCGCGTCGTAGCCGGCGCGCACCTCATCGCTCATCGGCCGACGACAGCCGCCCTGCACAAACCGGCCGACGTCGATCGACGGTGCCCGCTGGATCGCCTCCCGGAACCGCCACCAGATCTCCGGCATCGGGATGTCGCCGGTCGGCAGCCCGGTGTTGGCGACGACGAGCCTGCTGAAGCGTTCGGGATGCTCGGCGGCCAAGCGTAATCCGATCAATCCGCCCCAGTCCTGCCCGACCAGGGTGACCCGGTGCAGGTCCAAGATGTCGAACGCCAAAGCCCGCACCCACTCGACATGGCGGGCGTAGCTGTGGTCCTCGATGCGAGCGGGCTTGTCGGACCTACCGAACCCGACCAAGTCCGGGCAGACAACGCGATGCCCGGCCGCGGTCAGCACCGGAATCATCTTGCGGTACAAGAAGGACCACGACGGCTCGCCGTGCAGCATGAGCACCGGGTCGGCATCGTCTGGGCCGTCTTGCACCCAGGCCATCCGCAGCGACCCACCGTCGTCGTCTGATACTTCGCAATAGCTTGAGGCATAAGGGAATTCGGGCAAATCGGTGAACCGGTCATCAGGTGTCCGCAGCGTCTGCATACGTGTGAACATACGCCAGGCTCATTCGCCTTCGCGCGAGCCGGCAACGGTCGGGTGTGCCATCAACTGATCCAGCACGGGGCGGTGGCCTTTCAGCAGCTTGGCCCTGGCCTGCGCCACCGGGAACCAGCGGACCCGGTCGACCTCGGGGAAGGTCTGAATCCGCCCGGAACCCTTGGGCCATTCCAGTTCGAAGGTGTTGCTGTGCGCATCGGCCAGGTCAAGATCGCCCCGCACCGCGAACGCGGTGACGACCTTGCCGCTGGGCTGCTTGAGCGGTGGAAATTCGATGCGCGGGCCGGCCGGCGCCGGCAGGCCGATCTCCTCTTCGAATTCGCGTTGCGCAGCAGCCCAAGGGTCTTCGCCGTCGGCGTACTCGCCCTTGGGGATCGACCAGGCGCCGTCATCCTTGCGCGCCCAAAACGGCCCACCCGGATGCCCGATGAGGACTTCGACGACGTCGTCGCGCACCCGGTACAGCAGCAGCCCGGCGCTCAGCTTGGGCATCGCCGGCTGAGCCGGATTGCCCGGCTCCTCCTCATCGCGCTGCGCGCTCTGCATCGTCGCCGGTCAAACTCCGACCGCGCGTTCCAAATCCTTTAGCGAGCTTTCCAGGTGACCGAGCAACCGCTGCAGGTGCGGCACACTTCGCCGGCATCCGACCAAGCCGAAGTCAATATTGTCGGCGTTGTTGACCAGCGTGATGTTCAGCGCCTGCCCGTCGAGCACAATCGACAGCGGATAGTTGCCGGCGAGACGGGCCCCTCCCCAGTACATCGGCTCGGTCGGGCCCGGCACGTTGGAGATGACGATGTTGAACGGCGGCGGCGCCGACGAGACGAAGCCCGGCACCGCGGACAGGCCCAGCGGCGCGATCAGAAACGCCGACAACGCAAAGGCTTGTAGCCGAGGCAATTCGGCGAACACCTTCTTGTTGCCGCGCATCGATTCGCTGATCGCCTCGAGCCGCTTGGCCGGATCATCGACGTCGGTGGCCAGATTGCACAGCATGCTGCCGACCATGTTGCCGCCGCTGTCGGCTTCCTCCGCTGAACGTAGGCTCACCGGAACCATTGCGACCAGTGGAGCGTCCGGCAGCGCGTCTTGCTCCAACAGGTAGTAGCGCAGCGCACCGGCGCACATCGCGAGGACGACATCGTTGACGGTCACCCCGGCGGCGCGCTTGATGCTTTTGATGCGGTCCACCGACCACGACTGGGCAGCGGCACGCCGTGCGCCGCCGATCCGGACGTTGAGCATGGTGCGCGGCGCGGCGAATGGCAGGGTCAGCTGCTGTTCCACCAGCGCGGCGCGGGCCAGCGACCACATCGAAGGGCCAAACGCCGCAACGGATTCGGCCGCCTGTCTCAGCGTCTGTAGTCGGGACCGGACGACCGAATGGCGACGACGCGGCAGGCTCCAGATGGAACGCAGCTCGGGATCGTCCGGATCGGTCGACATTGCGCGTTGCATCAGCTTCAGCACGGACACACCGTCGACCAACGAGTGGTGGAACTTGCTGTAGAGGCCGAAGCGACCGTCGTTCAGCCCCTCGATGAAGTGTGCCTCCCATAGCGGGCGGTGTCGGTCGAGCAGGCTGCTATGCAGCAGCGAGGTCAGCTCTAGCAGATCGCGGACCCGCCCCGGCGAAGGCAACGCCGAGCGCCGGACGTGGTAGTCGATGTCGATGTCATCCGGGTCGTCGTAGGCCCAAGCAACGTTGGCGAGTCCGCCGACAACCCACGCGGGTCGCTTGCGGAACGTGGGCTGGAAATCGCGGTCGGCGACCAGAGCGTCGTAGACCTCCCGGGCAAACTCCGGTCCGGCGCCCTCCGGCGGCTCGAACAGCTGCAACCCGCCGACATGCATAGGGTGCTCACGAGTTTCGGTCAGCAGAAAGACCGAGTCGGTGGGCGACATCAGCTCCATCGACCCATTAAAGCGCGGGCATGAAGCGGATTCGGCCGAATGCGCGCGGCGATCTGGCGGTCTAGCCCGGGGTGCTCAAAGGTGGAAGCCCCCGAGTCCCGGAAGGTGCGGAATCCCACCGCCGCCATGGGGGAGGCCGGGGAGGCCAGGACCACCGCCGTGCGGGAGGCCCGGCATGGGACCGGGCTCGTGCGGGGGACCCGGCGCCAACGGTCCCGGCCCGGGTATCGGCAGCCGTGGCGCCGGCAGCTGTGGTATGGCC
>NZ_JBAPPI010000163.1:0-7245 GCF_049280035.1 Mycobacterium sp.
GCCTGGGACGCTGCGACGACCGTGCCGGCGGTCGGCCGCGTCGCGGCGTGTTCTCGTGTGAAGTCATGACGCTTTCGCCGCCGAGTCTAGGCGGGCCCCGCGAGCCCAGTCGACGGCGTTCATCAACTTCTTGCCCGGCGCCTGGACTTGGCCCAGCCGCACCGGCTCGGACGCGGTGCCGATCCGCACGCTATGGCGGTCGACCTGAATATCGCCGGGTGACAACGACTTTAGAATGCTCGACACGTCGGCATCGACTTGCACCGGCCCGAGCTTGACCCGCAGGTCACCGATCAGCGTCCACGCGCCAGGATTTGGCGTGACGGCGCGGATTCGCCGCTCGACGACTTGGGCCGGCAGGTCCCAACGCACCCGAGCCTGCTCGACCGTGACCTTGGGCGCGATGCTGACCCCGTCGACCGGTTGTGGCACCGGTGTCAGCGTCCCGTCGGCGATACCGTCCAGGGTGGTTGACAGCAGCGCCGCACCCGAAATCGCCAGCCGCTCAAGCAGATCCCCCGCGGTGTCGGTCGGCCGTACCGCCTCGGTGACCACCCCGTATACCGGCCCGGAGTCCAGGCCCGATTCGATCTGGAACGTCGTGGCGCCTGTGACGGTGTCGCCCGCGGCAATCGCGGCCTGCACCGGGGCCGCCCCCCGCCAGGCGGGCAGCAGCGAGAAGTGCAGGTTGACCCAGCCGTGTGCCGGCACCGCGAGCAACTCGTCGCGGAGCAGCGCTCCGTAGGCCACCACCGGGCAGCAGTCGGGCGCCAACTCTGACAACTCAGCGACGAACTCGGCGGTGTTGGGCCGCCGCGGTCGCAACACCGGGATGCCCCGCTCCAACGCGAGACGGGCCACCGGCGACGGCTCCGGTTTGCCCCTGCGTCCGGCGGCGGCGTCGGGCCGGGTCAGCACCGCGACCACCTCGTGGCGCGGCGAGTCGATGAGACGGCGCAGCGCTGGCAGCGCGGGTTCGGGGGTACCGGCGAAGAGGAGGCGCACGGGCACAGTGTAGGAAGTAGTCGCAGCAACTGACCGATCTAGTGGAGTATGCCTTGACGTTGACCACAATCGCTGGGCTTCCCGCCCACGTGTTGCTCGTGCACGCCATGGTGGTGTTGGCGCCGTTGACGGCGCTGCTGGAAATTCTGTGCGCGCTTTGGCCGGCGGCGCGGCGGCGCCTTGTCTGGCTGATGCTTGCCTTCGCCGTTGTGACCACCGCGCTCACGCCGATCACCACGAATGCAGGCGAATGGCTGTACGACCGGGAACGGCATCATAGCGATATCTTGAACACCCACGCCGACCGCGGCGGCTGGATGATTTACTTTTCGATCGCGATGCTTGTCGTAGGCATCGTATTGGCGCTGGTGCACTGGCGTGAAAGCCGATCCGCCAAACCAGGGATGATGACCAACGTGGTGGTTGCGGTCCTCGCGATCGCGGTGGGCGCCGGCTCGATCGTGCAGGTGGTCCGCATCGGCGACTCCGGCGCGCGGTCGGTGTGGGCTAACGAACTGACCAAGTCGGACAAGCCGTAGTGCTTATCAAGTCGGGGTGAACTGGCCCAGGTCGTAGATGCCGAGGCTTTTCTCGATATCGGCCGCAGCTTCCGCTTTCCCCGTTATTGGTCATCTTCCGCAAGGCGTGGGATCAATCCGCCGGCCAACACATCCTTGACTTGCCGCGGCGAAAGACGATGCCGCACCGTGAAAGACGAATCCTTGGTGAGGTTGTCGACCTGCAACGTGTCGTTGTCGGCCAGCGTGTCGCGAAGCTTGGCGATGCGCAGCGTGTCGTCCTGGTCGATGGACTCGTAGTCGTCGGCGTTGTCGAACTCGAGCGCCAACACGCCGAAGTTGGCCAGGTTCTGCCAGTGGATGCGAGCGAACGACTTGGCGATGACCACCCGCAGCCCCAGGTAACGCGGCGCGATCGCGGCGTGCTCACGTGAAGAGCCCTGCCCGTAGTTCTCGCCACCGACGATGATGTGACCGGCTTCGCCGGCCTCGTGCGCCCGCTCGGGATACGACTCGTCGATCTGGGTGAAGCTGAACATCGCGAGCTTGGGAATGTTGGAGCGAAACGGTAGCGCCCGCGCACCGGCCGGCGAGATCTCATCGGTGGAGATGTTGTCGCCGACCTTGAGCAGCACCGGCGCCTCGATTTCGTCGGGCAGCGGCGAAAGCTCGGGCAGGCTGGACACGTTGGGCCCCTTCACCGGCTCGACTTGCTGCGCCTTGTCAGCGTCCAACGGTGGTACCAACATCGCGGTGTTGACCGAGCTGTGTTCGGGCACCTCGAGTTTCGGATAGTCCATTTTCACGTCGCGCGCCCACTCGCGGGGATCGGTGATCACACCCGTCAACGCCGAAGCGGCAGCGGTTTCCGGCGAACACAGCCACACCGAATCCTCTTTGGTCCCAGACCGGCCGGGGAAGTTGCGCGGCATCGTGCGCAGCGAGTTGCGACCGGTGGCCGGTGCCTGGCCCATGCCGATGCAGCCCATACATCCGGCTTGATGAATGCGTGCGCCGCCGACCACGAGATCGGTCACCGCGCCCATCTTCAGCAGATCGGCCAGGATCTCCCGCGACGTCGGGTTGATGTCGAAGCTGACGCCCGGGCATGTCTGGCGACCCGCCACCATCGCGGCCGCAATCGCGAAATCGCGAAGCCCTGGGTTGGCGCTCGATCCGATTACCGCCTGGGCGATCTCCTCGCCGGCCACCTCGGACACCGGGACGACGTTTCCCGGCGAGGACGGCTTGGCGATCAGCGGCTCGATCTTCGAGAGGTCGATGGTCTCGTCGACGTCGTAGTCGGCGCCGTCGTCAGCGAGCAGTTCCACCCAGTCGTCCTCGCGGTCTTCGGAGCGCAGGAAGTCGCGGACCGCCTCGTCGCTCGGGAAAACCGTTGTGGTGGCGCCGAGTTCGGCTCCCATGTTGGCGATCACATGACGGTCCATTGCGGTCAGGCTGGTCAGCCCCGGCCCGTAGTACTCAATGATCCGGTTCACCCCGCCCTTGACGTCGTGACGGCGCAGCATTTCGAGGATGACGTCCTTGGCTGAACACCATTCCGGCAGTTCACCTTCCAGGCGCACGCCCCACACCTCCGGCATGCGGATGTGCAGCGGTTGCCCGGAGATGGCCAGTGCGACCTCCAACCCGCCCACCCCGATCGCCAGCATGCCCAGCGAACCGGCAGCCGGGGTGTGCGAATCCGAGCCGACCATCGTCTTGCCGGGAATCCCGAAACGCTGCATGTGCGTTGGATGTGAGACCCCGTTGCCAGGCTTGGAGAACCACAGACCGAATCGTTGCGCGGCAGTGCGCAGGTATTCGTGATCCTCGGCGTTCTTCTCGTCGGTCTGCAACAGGTTGTGGTCGACGTACTGAACGCTCACCTCGGTGCGGGCGCGGTCGAGTCCGAGTGCCTCCAGCTCCTGCATCACCAGCGTGCCGGTCGCGTCCTGAGTCAGCGTCTGATCGATGCGGATCGCGATCTCGTCGCCCGGTGTCATCTCGCCGGATTCCAGGTGTGACTCGATCAGCTTGTGAGCGACAGTGAGGGGCATAGCCCAATGCGTACCCCGCGCGGCCCGCAGCCATGCGTGCCGCCTCTGCCCTCAATCAGCGGCAGATTTCTATGCGGTGATCTTCGCCTGTTCGTCGATGGTGATCGTCGCGGGTAGCGCCTGGCCGATCTGGTCTTCGAGGCAATCGGCGTTGAGCCGCAGCAGGTAGACGGCGTCGCCCGCCGCGATCACGACAGTTTTCTGCGCGACCGCTTTTGTCTGGCCATCTTGCACCCAGGTGCCGCCGAACTGGTAGGCGGGAAAACCGGAGAGGGTGGAAGTAGAACCGTCGCCCATGGGCTTAAACCCAGAGAGGTTTTTGAGTTCGCCCGGAGCGAGGTCGAGAAGCTTTTGCTGGTCGACATTACCGACGAGCTTGGATACCGTCGCCACGATACTGGGTGTGTATTTAGCAGCCTCTGGCCCGTTGTCGACGATGGCCCAGTAGGCCGTGGCCGGGGTCTCGGGGCCGGCGTCGGCCCAGCCGTCGGGAACTGGCAGGTTAATGGCCGGCGCGCCGGGATCACCGCGGTGGACCGGAGTATCGGTGATGCCGTTCTGCTGGATATAGCTGGCGATAGTTGGGTTAGGACCCGGGGCCATGGTGCGCGGCGCGACTTTTGCTTGCGTTTTAGCGGTAGTTGTTGTGGTTGCTTTGCCGATGGTTGTCGTGGTTGAGGTCTTATTCGACGCATTATTACTGCCCGAGGTGGAACCACATCCGACCAAGCCAATACCTAAAGCCACGATGGCGATCGCCACACCGTTGATTTCTGCTGTTCGCTTCATGGAATAGCTCCTGCCGATCAGGCTGCGCGGGTGGACGAGATAGTCGGCGGAGCATAGCCCGGATTGGGCATTAACCCAGGGCATTTCTCCGCGACGCCTTCTTGCTGGGCGGTGGTCGGTAACTTCCGACCTCGATCTGGCGCGATCTACGCGTTTGTGCTGATGTTTTGCGGTTTCAGTGGCCGCATGCTGGCTAGCATGAGCGAGATCGATCGACGCGCGGATACGCCCCTGGTGGACTGGAGCGAACTAGGCGTGAGCGGGCTGTTGCCGACGGGCACCGTGACGTTGCTGTTGGCTGACGTCGAGGGCTCCACGCGGCTGTGGGAAACCCAACCCGACGAGATGACCGCGGCGATCGCGCGCCTGAATCAGGTGGTGTCGGCGACTATCGCCGAACACGGTGGCGTACGGCCTGTCGAACAGGGTGAGGGTGACAGCTTCGTGGCGGCCTTCGCCCGCGCCTCCGACGCGGTCGGCTGCGCGTTGGAGTTACAGCGCGCCCCGCTGGCCCCGATCCGGTTGCGGATCGGGGTGCATACCGGCGAGATCCAGCTGCGCGATGAAGGCAACTACGCCGGCCCGACCATCAACCGCACCGCCCGACTGCGCGACCTGGGCCACGGTGGCCAGACCCTGCTGTCGGGCGTCACCGAAGCGCTAGTGCTGGACCGGCTTCCCGACGCTGCGTGGCTGACGGATATGGGCACTCACCCGCTGCGCGACCTGCCCCGCCCCGAGCGGGTGACGCAGTTATGCCACTCGGATCTGGTGAACGACTTCCCGCCGCTGCGCGAACCTAAAGCTGTTGTTGCACAACGTCTTCCAGTGCAGTTGACCAGCTTTGTGGGCCGTGACGCGGATATCGCCCAGGTGCGGGATCTGGTGGCCGATAACCGACTGGTGACATTGACCGGCGCCGGCGGAGTAGGCAAAACCCGGTTGGCAATCCAGATCGCGGGCCAGGTCGCCAACGAGTTCACCGACGGGGTCTGGTATGTGGATCTGGCGCCGATCACCGATCCCGAGGTTGTCCCGATCGCGGTGTCCCGCGCCCTGGGCCTGCCCGACCAGCCCGGCCGCTCCACCATGGCTACGTTGACCCGGTTTGTCGCCGATCGGCAGATGCTGGTGGTACTGGACAACTGCGAGCACCTGCTGGACGCGAGCGCGGAGGTGGTAGTCGCGCTGCTTGGCGCCGCTGCAGGGTTGACGCTGTTGACGACCAGCCGCGAGCCGATCGGCGTGGCCGGTGAACTGAGCTGGCGGGTGCCGTCACTGCCATTGGCCGACAAAGCCATCGAACTATTCACCGACCGGGCCTGCCGTGCTCGACCGGATTTCGTCGTCTCCGACGACAATGCCGCGACGGTGACCGAGATCTGTCGGCGCCTCGACGGAGTGCCGCTGGCGATCGAATTGGCGGCAGCAAGGGTGCGGGCGTTGTCGCTGACCGAGATCGTGGACAGCTTGCATGACCGATTCCGCCTGTTGACCGGTGGTGCGCGCACCGCGGTGCGCCGCCAGCAGACATTGCGCGCCTCGGTGGATTGGTCGCATGCGCTGTTGACCGAACCCGAGCGAGTGCTCTTTCGCCGGCTGGCCGCCTTCCTCGGCGGCTTCGACCTCGACGGAGCCCAAAGCGTATGTGGGGGTGGCGATGTAGAGCGTTATCAAGTGCTCGATCAACTCGCGCTGCTGGTGGACAAGTCACTGGTGGTCGCCGACGACAGCGGGGGTCGAACCCGCTATCGCCTGCTGGAGACGGTGCGCCAATACGCGCTGGAAAAGCTCGGCGAGTCAGGCGAGGCGGACAGCGTGCGCGCACGCCACCGTGACCACTACACGGCGATGGCGGCGCGGCTCGACGCGCCGGCCGGCGGTGATTATGAGAAGCAGATCGAACAGGCCAACATCGAGATCGACAACCTGCGCGCCGCGTTCGCGTGGAGCCGAGAAAACTCCGACCTCGACCTGGCATTGGCGCTGGCGTCGGCGCTGCAGCCGCTGTGGCAAGCGCGCGGCCGCCTCCGGGAAGGGCTGGCCTGGTTCGACGCCGCCCTCACCGACCTCGACGCGCACCACCCTGGGGTGACGCCTGCGGTGCGGGCGCGGGCGCTCGCCGATAGGGCCACACTCGGCCTATGGGTGGGCGGCACCGACAGCCCGGATCAGGCTCAGCAAGCCCTGGCGATCGCCCGCGAGGTGGATGACCCGGTCCTGCTGGTCCGGGCGCTCACCGCATGCGGCTATATCGCCGCCTACTTCGACGCAAAGGCGGCCGGCCCGTACTTGGCCGAGGCGATCGGCCTGGCCCGGGATTTGGGCGACAGGTGGAGGCTCACCCAGATCCTCGTCGCCCAAGTCGTCGCGGCACTCGCGGCGCATGACCCGATCGCGGCGCGCGCGGCCGCCGAGGAGGGACGCGATCTCGCGAACGCGATCGGTGACCGGTTCGACGCGCGCCGGTGCCGCTGGTACATCGGAATCGCACAGCTCTATCGGGGCGATCTGGCCGGAGCGGTAGCACAATTCGGCGCGGTGGCCGACGAGGCCGAGGCAGCTCACGATGAGATCTGGAGGGTGGATAGCCTCGTGGGCCTCGGCATCGCGCTGGCGCACCAGGGTGACTACGCGGTGGCCCGGGCCGCCGCCGATGCGGCCGTCGAGGCCACTGCCGAGCTGGGCGGGCTTAAAGCGGTCGCCGCCTACCACGTGTTCGCTGTTGCGGCCCTGGCCGCCGGCGATGCTACGACAGCGCAGGACGCGACCGAGGCGGGCCGGCCACTTGCGAACGCCGTGCCCCAGGCAACGGGGCTGCATCGAGTCCTCAGTGCGGAAGCCGCGCTTGCCGCCGGGGATCTGGTCGCGGC
>NZ_JBAPPI010000164.1:0-4538 GCF_049280035.1 Mycobacterium sp.
CCCTGGCTGCGTTGTCCGGCTGTGGTTTCCACGGCGCGAATTCGTTCAAATTACCGGGCACCAAGGGCGGCGGCCCGGGCTCGTACACCATCCAAGCGCAGATGCCCGATGTTCAAAACCTCGAACAGAATTCGCGCGTACGGGTCAACGACGTCACCGTCGGCACCGTGACCGACATCCAACTTCAGGGCTGGCATGCCGTGGTCACCATGACGATCGACGGCGGCGTCGACCTGCCGGCCAATGCAACGGCGACACTGGGTCAGACGAGCCTGCTGGGCTCGGTGCACGTGGAACTGGCACCGCCCGCTGGAGTGCCGCCCGAGGGCAAGCTCAAAGGTGGATCCTTGATTCCGTTGACATCCGCCGGTGCATACCCATCCACCGAGCGGACCCTGGCCGCGGTGTCGCTGCTGATCAATGGCGGTGGTCTGGGCCAGCTCCAGGACATAATCAAAGCGTTGAGCACGGGCTTTACTGGTCGCGAGCAGGACCTGAGAAGCCTTCTCGGACAACTCGATAAGTTCGTCAGCTACCTCAACGACCAAAAAGACGACATCATCGCCGCAACCGACAGCCTCAACAACCTGGTCGGTCAATTCGCCGACCAGAAGCCGGTGATCGACAAGGCGCTGAAGACACTGCCGGGCGCGTTGACCGTGCTCAAAGACGAGCGGAACAATCTCGCCGACGCGCTCGGCGAGCTGAGCAAATTCGGCGCCCTTGCTGCCGACTCAGTCAACAAGACCAAGTCAAATCTGGTCAAAGAGCTCAACGACCTCGGTAAGGTGCTCCAATCACTGGCCGACGCCGGGCCGGCGCTGACTCGCTCGCTGGGATTCTTCGGAACGTTCCCCTTCCCGAAGGACACGCTCAACAAATGGCTACGCGGCGACTACGCGAACTTGACCGCGGTCCTCGACCTCACAATGAGCCGGCTCGACTCGGGATTTTTCACCGGCACCCGCTTTGAGTGCAATCTGACCGAGCTGGAGCTGCAGTGGGGCCGCACCATTGGCCAGATGCCCAGTCCATGCATGGGCGGCAGCCAGTACAACCCCGGCAACCCGTTAGTCGTCCCTTACCACTTCAATCAGGGGCCGTGACATCGTGTTGACGAAGCGAACCAGAATCCAGCTGGTGGTTTTCGCTGCGGTCAGCTTGATCGCGGGCGCCATCATGTTTTTCGCCTACATGCAGGTACCGACCGTGTTTTTCGGGGTCGATCGATACTCGGTCACAGTGCAGCTGCCCCAAGCGGGCGGCCTGTACCCAGGCGGAAACGTCACCTACCGCGGGGTCGAGATTGGTCGGGTGCAAACCGTGCGCCTCACCCAGACCGGTGCCGAGGCGGTGCTTCAGCTGGATTCGGACGTCCACGTCCCCGCCGACCTCAACGCCCAAGTGCACAGCGTTTCGGCAGTTGGTGAGCAGTACGTCGAGCTGCTGCCACGCACCGCCAAAGGGCCGTCGCTGAAAGACGGCGACGTGATCGCGCTGGACCGCACGTATGTCCCACCGGATATCAACTCGCTGCTGGAGGCGGCCAACCGCGGCCTGTCCGCGATCCCGCGCGACAACCTGAAAACGGTGGTCGAGGAGGGGTATGTCGCCTTCGGCGGGCTCGGCCCGGACCTGTCCCGGCTGGTGAAGGGGACGACCGATCTGGCGATCGACGCCCGCAAGAACCTGGACGCCCTCACGACTTTGATCGACCAGTCGAAGCCGCTGCTGGACAGCCAAACCAGGTCATCGGACTCGGTCCAGGCCTGGGCCGCCCACCTGGCGACCATTACCTCGCAGCTACGGAACAACGACTCCGCGGTGGCGGGCATACTGCAGAAAGGCGGCCCAGCGGCCGACCAGGGCCGGCAGCTAATCGACCGGCTTAACCCCACATTGCCGATCGTGCTGGCCAATCTGGTCAGTGTGGGCCAGGTGGGGGTCACCTACCGGGACAACCTCGAAGCCCTCCTGGTGGAGTTGCCACAGGGCGCGGCCGACATCCAAGCGGTCGGCGTGGCCAACCGAAACACCAAGCAGGACTACCTCGGTGCCTACCTGAGCTTCAACCTGAACCTCGGCTGGCCGCCCGCATGCACCACCGGATTCCTGCCGCCCCAGCAGCAGCGGGACTCCAGTTACGAGGACTACCCGGAGCCTCCCAAAGGCGACTTTTACTGCCGGATACCGCAAGACTCGATGCTCAACGTGCGCGGCGCGCGCAACTATCCGTGTGAAACCCGGCCGGGCAAGCGCGCGCCGACCGTCAAAATGTGCGAAAGCGACCAAGCCTACGTGCCACTGAACGACGGGTGGAACTGGAAGGGTGATCCGAACGCAACATATACGGGGCAGGGCGTCCCGCAATACAGGCCGGGTGAGGAGCCGCCGGGGCAGGCGCCACCTCCGCTGCCGCCCGGTCCGCCACCCCCGCCGATAGCGGCTTTTCAATACGATCCGGCCACCGGCATGTACGTGGGACCGGACGGCCATACCTACACACCAGCCGAATTGGGCCGAGGTGCGGCAAAGGAGCAATCATGGCAAAGCATGCTGATGCCTCCCACGAGGAAGTGAGCAAGCCAGACACCGCCGAAGAGACGAGCTCTGCGGCAACGGAACTCGACGCCGATGACGCCGAGGATTACGACGACGCAGTTGACGCCGATGTGGACGACGATCCCAAAGACGTTGCCGCAGAAGCAAGGCCGATGTCGTCGGTACGGTTGGCGACAGCGTTGGGTGTCGTCGCGGTGGTCGCCTCGACGGCGCTTGCCGGTTGGCTAGGGTTTCGGGAGTATCAGGCACTTCGGGCCCAGCAGCAGTGCGAGCTGTTGGTGCAGGTGGGGCGGCAGGGCGCGGTGAACCTCACCACGATCGACTGGCAGCACGCCGACGCCGATATACAACGCATTCTGGACTCCGCGACAGACACCTTTTACGACGACTTCTCCAAGCGTTCAAAACCTTTCGCTGACGTGGTCAAGAAGGCGCAGTCCAAGACAGTGGGAACGGTCACGGAGGCGGGCCTCGAGTCGCAATCGAGCGACGAAGCCCAAGTGCTGGTCGCCATATCTGTCCGAACCTCAATTGTCGGTGCGACAGAAGAGGAGCCACGGCATTGGCGAATGCGAATCTCGGTGAAAAGGGTCGGCGACGAGGCAAAGGTTTCCAACGTCGCGTTCGTGCAGTGAGTAAGCCGCAGTTCGGCAAGCGCCGACTACCGATCCGACGAACCAGAAAAGGAGCCATCCCAGTGCGGGTTGAAACCGAAACTGTGACCGGCCAGGACGCGGCCGAGGTCTCCACGGAGAAACCCGAGCAGGTTGCGACCGAGATCGACGAGCCCGACGACATCGGGGAGGCCGAGAACGCGCGCGACACCGTGCACATCGTGGAATCGGAGGAGACATCCTCCGAGGGCGCTGAAACCGGGGAGGCCGAAGATGTTGAGCCCCAGGCACGTTGGCGCCAAATCAAGTGGTCGCGACTGTTGGCGTTTGGGGTGCTGCCCGTCCTGGCCTTGGTGATAGCGGCGGCCGCAGGCTTTCTGAAGTGGCAAGACGCATGGGTTCGCGGGTCCAAAGTCGCCGGCATCGAGTCCGTTGCGGCGGCGAAAGATTCCACCGTGGCGTTACTGTCCTACCAGCCCGATACCGTCGACAAGGATTTGGCGGCTGCCCGCGGTCGGTTGACCGGCAAGTTCGAGGATTCCTACACACAGTTGGCCCACGACGTGGTGGTCCCCGGCGCTAAGAAAGACCACATTGCGGCCGTTGCCACCGTTCCCGCTGCCGCCTCGGTGTCGGCGACTCCTCGGCACGCGGTCGTCCTGGTGTTCGTTGACCAGACGGTGACCGTTGGTAACGATGCGCCCACCGAGACCTCCTCTATCGTCCGGGTCACGATGGACAACATCGGTGGCCGGTGGCTGATCTCGGCATTCGATCCGGTTTAGAGCCGCGTGGCCGACGTAGAGATCTTGCGCGTGATCAGAGGGTGGTTTGCGACGGGCCGAAATTCTGGCAAAGCGTATAAGGGGGCTCGAATGTGCTGGCGCAGCCCTCGCCCCTCACGACGTAGGTCAAGCCAGGCTGGTAGGGATAGCGCACCTCCGCCGGGTCTTGACCATTCTTCGATGCGCATTCTCCCTGCGAACCCCCGCCGGCTACGGACAGACATACCACTGACGAGTTGGGGATGGCATGGATCGTGCACGGTCCCGGGCGCAGACTCGCCAGCACAAGGGTCAATCCATTTATTTGTGCGACTTTCGGTGGCGTGAGTATGAAGGTGCACTGCCCGGTCCCGTCGTCGTCGGATGGTGACGCATGCGATGCGGCCGCTGGGTAGACAGCAATGAATGCCATCGAAAGCCCGGCCCCCAACGCTGCCAGGGACCTCCGGACCGTTCCTGAATGGTAGTGTCCGACAGCGCTTTTAGGCCCAGAATTGATCCGAAAGATTCTCATGATGAGATGCACCTTCACGACGCGACCTAGACGTTGCCCTGGCGCGCGAGGCGCTCCAGGGGG
>NZ_JBAPPI010000165.1:0-7836 GCF_049280035.1 Mycobacterium sp.
CCGCCGAATGCCTCGTGGTCGACAAATGGGAGCACCCGTACACCCGCGAGCAGGCCGCCTACCCGCTGGGCCGGGACTTCCGGCCCAAGGTGTGGCCGCCGGTGCGCCGCATCGACAACGCCTACGGCGACCGCAACCTGGTCTGCTCCTGCCCGCCGGTTGAGGCCTACGCCTAACCCTCCACGGGCCGGAAGTCCGCGAACTACATGCCCAGCGCGGTGAGGATCTGTTGCGGCACGGTGTCCACCAACTCGGTGACCAGGCCGCCGATCGGCGCCACGCTCACGTTGGCCAGATCGCCGAGACCGAGATCGCCGAGCAAGCCACCCAGAGTCAGCCCGGACAGGTCGCCCAAGTTGGTCAGGTCTACCGGCAGGCTGGCGACGCCTAGGTCCTTCAGCAGGTCGCCCAGGGTCACGGTGTTCAGCAAGCTGCCGACGTTCAGGTTCGCAATGTTCAGGTCACCCAACAGACTGCTCAGGCTCAAGTCACCTGTCGACGGAACTGGAATATTCAGCGCTTTGAACACATCGGTCAGCAAGGTAGTGAGATCCAGAGAGCTGCCGTCGCCGAGGGTGAGGCCATTGACCAGTTGGTCCAAAGGTAAGTTCGTCAACGCATTGATGACCGGCTGAAGTAATACCCCTAGGCCGAGACCCCCCAGAATACTGTTGAGATCTAGCAAACTACCCAATTTGATGCTGCCCAGTCCCAGATCATCCAGCAAACCGCCCAGGCCAGCACCGCCTACGTTGGGGTTCAGACCCAAGTCGGTCAGCAGGCTCGTCAGATTGAAGCTGCCCAAACCGAGGTTGCCCAGCCCCAGGTCGCCGAGAAGCGTGCTGAGGGTCGGGTTGCCTAGCAGGGTGCCCAGACCGTCGTTGCTCAGCCCCAGATCGCTGAACAATGAGCCCAGGGTCAGGTTGCCCAGCCCGAGCTGACTCAACAGGCTGCTCAGGTCCAAACTGCTCAGGTCAGTGTTGCCCAGCCCCAGGGCATTGATCAGGGCGGTGAGGTTGAGGTCCACGTTCACGGATTGTTCGGGGGCGAGGATGCCGTTCCACAACGGGATGGTGATGGCGCCGTTCAACAGGCTGATGTTGTCCTCGCCGTTGAGGTAGCCGTTCAGGACGGTGGCGAGGCCCTCAAACCCAGCCGACGGGTTGGTTATCAACTGTTGCGCGACTTCATTGAGCGCGGTAAACGTGGCGCCCGTCGCCCCGAGGTTTGCGATCGCGAGCTCAAGCCCCGGCGGCAACGACACCGAGATCGTGCCGGGAAGCGAGGTGAGGTGAGTAGCGACGGTCGGGGTGAGGTTTGAGAACGCCTCGAGCACGCCGCCCGGGTTCGTCAAGAACGCGCTAAAGACCTGCGAAATCGCCGACGAGTCAGCCCCATTGAGGATGCTCTGCCAGTTGGCGGTCGTCTCGGTGAGGAGGTCCGACCATGCGTCGACCAGTTGGACCGGCCGCACCTGCACACCGATTGGCGGCGCTGCCACCGGGGTGACAGCAATCATGCTGGCGCCGACCAGGGCGATACCAGCGGTGACATAGGGGCGAAGTGCTTGTTGCATGACAGCTTCTCCTCCGTTGGGCGTCTACTGTGATGCATCTCACAGCTTGGCTGGGACTGTACCTGAGACTCAGATAAGAAACAACGAAAAATTCCCCATGTGCCTAATAAAATGGTCGGTTTCCACTAATCCGTACTTGACATCCAGTTACCCGGATTAACTCACCAATACGGTCCGCACCCTTGGAGACATACGCCGACCCAGACGCCGAATTGCATCCCGGCCACTTCGGGGGCTGGAATGGGAGAACTATTGAACAGCCGACCGTGCGCGAGTGGCGCGATGGTTTCCGCTGGCTACCGCCGGCCAGCGGAAACCGTGGACTTCCTGGGGTGCGGATTGTCGGACAAACCGACACTAGGCCGCGCTGCGACGCTCGCCCGGTAGCCGACCGGTCAGCTCAAGAAGTTGGTTACCGCAGTCGCCAGTTCGGGCGACGCCGACGTCGCCAGGTTCTGGTAGGAACCGCCGGACAGCTTCGCGACGGCTTCCCAGGTCTCCCGGTCGGAGTCGGAGCCAAAGTCGACGACATTGACGGCCACCGGCTTGGCCGGGTCGGTGCTGTCCTTGATGAAATCCCGCAGGCCCTGGCCGCCGAGGCTTTGGTCGGTGTGCGGTCCGGCGGTGATCACCAACACCGAATTCGTTTGCCCGGCATGGTAATTGGTAAGCGCGTCCTTATAGATCAGCCGCAGCGTGGTGAACGACACCGCGCCACCGGACGTCGCGTGCTGCTTGTCCAGTGCGGCCGTCAGCGCAGCCGACCGGGGTTGGCCGTCGACGTTGTCGGCCAGCGGACCGGCCGAGACCTCGCTTCGGCCTTCTTTACCGTCGAACGTCCACAGCCCGATCACGGAGTTGGGCGGCAGCGCCTTAATGCGGCTATCGAGTGCAGCAGCCACATTGGCCAGCCGGGTCTTGCCGCCTTCGTCGGTAATCATCGACTGCTCGAGCATGATGATGGCTGCCGGTCCGCTCGACGGTGTGGTCACGGTATTCGCCAGCGTGGCGCGCATGGCGTCGTCACCCACCGATAGCGTCGACGGCAGGGCCGCGAAACTGGTGACGTCGCTGCTGGGCGGCTTGACCCCTTCGACCCGGAAGCCGGCTTTGGCCAGCTCGCCGAGTTGATTGGGTTTGTGCATGAACTGGGCGAACGCGTTGGCCGCCGTCATTTGGTCCTGCGACAGCCACGAACCTTTGAGCAGCACGGTGGGATAGTCGGCGACCGCGGCCGGCCCCGGCGGCAGCCAGGAGCTCAGCGTGCTGCCGGCGTCGGGCAACGATTCGCCGCGTTGGAACAGTTGCTGTTCGGTGGTGACCACCGCGTGCACCGGCGAGGTCGCCGGATCACCCGGCCGCACAAGCGCATTCATCGCCTCAGCTAATGAATTGTCGGCCAACTTGGGTTGACCGGCAATCAGCGTGCGGACCGCGCCGCTGCCATCGGTCGGCGGTGCGCCCGGCGGTGCGGAGCCCGCCGCCACCGCCTCGCCGGCCAGATACGCGGCGTCGCTATTGCCGCCAAGCGGCAGCGCCAGCCGCAGCGACCCCCACGTCGGGAGCTTCAACGCGGCCAACGCATCGGGTTTGGTCTGCAACCCCGGCAGCGTCGACCACTTCTGGTCGCCGAGCGCACGTTGCAGCTCGGGTCGCACCGCGAGCACCACCGGCGAGGTGACCAGCGACCGGCTCTCGGTGATGGTCTCCTTCCCCGCAGTGGCCGCCAGCCGGGCCGCCGACACCGAGCTACCCGGGATCCACAGCGCGGGTCGCTGGCCCAGGTCTGCGGGCCAGTTCCCAATGAAACCGTCGACGACGGCATCGGAGCCGGCCGATTTGACACTGACTGCGACACAGTGGTCGCCGACCTGAGCGCCGGATCCGTTGAACCTCTCCGCGAACTGCTGGACGGGATCGGCGATGGACGGGTCGGCGATGATGGCGACGGTCTGTTTGTCGCCGACGCAGCGTGCGGCGGAATGCGAGCGGTTGGACAAGGCATCCCCGAAGAAACGCCAGAGGATGACCCCGGCCACCACCACGACAACCGCGACCAGGGCCGCGATCACACCGATGCTGACACCGCGCCGCCCGCCGTCACTGCGGTGACCGCCCCGCCAGTCGCTGAGGCCCCGATGACCGCCGGACGGCGGCGGCGGCGCAGCGGGCGGCTCTTGCTCGCGCCGCGGGAAGTCGGGGAAGTCATCCGGCGTGTCAACGTCGGCGGGGTGTAGGTCTTCCTCGCGGTGCTCGTCGTGATCGGGGGGGTTGGTGTAGTCGAAATACCCTGGATCGTCCGACAATTGGTCCGGATAGTCGCCAGCCGGCTGATCGCCAAAGCTCGGAGCCGGGATGCCACCGGGGTCGGGCTGGAAATCGCCGGGCTCGCGATACCCATTGAGGTCGCCGAAATCGTCGGGTTCGGAGTAGTCGTCGGACGGTTCGCCAGTGGGCTCGTCCGGATCCGGAGCTCTGTGCCTACCCATGCCGATGCTCTCCCGCGGGCCAGAAGTACGCCCCCGCAAACGGGAAGTGCCCCCAGCAGTTACTAGTCATTGGGATGGTAAGCGCGCCCCGAGCCGAAATCAGTCACCGACGCGGGCCTTAAATTCACGACGGCGCCGATGCAGGATCGGCTCGGTGTAGCCGTTGGGTTGTTGCGTTCCGCTCAGGATCAACTCCTGGGCGGCAAGGAAGGCGGTGCTGTCGTCGAAGTTGGGCGCCATCGGCAGGTATGTCGAGTCGCCGGCGTTCTGCTGGTCCACCATCGGAGCCATCCGCTCCAGACTGGCCCGCACATCCTCTTCGGTGATCACCCCGTGACGCAGCCAATTGGCCAACAACTGGCTCGAGATCCGCAGTGTGGCACGGTCTTCCATCAAAGCCACGTCGTGGATGTCGGGCACCTTCGAGCAGCCGACGCCTGCGTCGATCCAGCGGACAACGTAGCCCAGGATGGACTGGCAGTTGTTGTCGACCTCCTCGCGGATCTCCTCGGGAGCCCAGGCCAGTTCCTTGGCCAGCGGAACTGTGAGCAGCTCGTCGATGGTGGTCCGCTTCTTACCCTCGAGCTCGGCCTGCACGGCGCCCACATCCACGTAGTGGTAGTGCATCGCATGCAGGGTGGCCGCGGTCGGCGAGGGCACCCACGCGGTGGTGGCGCCCGCTTTGGGCTGGCCGATCTTCTGTTCGACCATGTCGGCCATCAGTTCGGTCATCGCCCACATGCCCTTGCCGATCTGTGCCTTGCCCTTGAAGCCGGCGGCAAGGCCGGTGTCGACGTTGGCGTCCTCGTAGGCCTTGATCCATGTGGTGCTCTTCATCGCACCCTTGCGGATCATCGGGCCGGCCTCCATCGAGGTGTGGATCTCGTCGCCGGTGCGGTCCAGGAAGCCGGTGTTGATGAACACCACCCGGTCGGCCGCGGCTTTGATGCACGCCTTGAGGTTGACGGTGGTCCGGCGTTCCTCGTCCATGATGCCGACCTTCAGCGTGGCCTGCGGCAGGCCGAGGACGTCTTCGACGCGGCTGAACAACTCGCAGGTGAACGCGACTTCGTCGGGTCCGTGCATCTTGGGCTTGACGATGTAGATGGAACCTGTGCGGCTGTTCGCCAAGGGGCCATTGGCCCCGTCATTGTCCGAGCCGGTCTTGAGCCCGTGAATCGCGGTCACGCCGGTGAACAGGGCATCCATGATGCCTTCGAACACCTCTTTTTCTTCGTCGCCTTCGCTCCACACAATCGCATCGTTCGTCATCAAGTGGCCGACGTTGCGGACGAACAACAGGCTGCGACCGGGCAGGGTCAACTCGCCGCCGTCGGGCGTCTTGTAGGTGCGGTCCTGGTTGAGCACCCGGGTGAACGTCTTCCCGTCTTTGCTGACCTCCTCGGACAGGTCGCCCTTGTTCAGCCCGAGCCAATTGCGGTAGCCGAGCACCTTGTCGTCGGCGTCGACGGCAGCCACCGAGTCCTCGAAGTCCATGATCGTGGTGACCGCCGATTCCAGGATCACGTCCTTGATGTCGGCGGCGTCGGTCTTGCCGATCGGCGACTGCGGATCGATCAGGATCTCGATGTGCAGGCCGTGGTTGACCACCAACACGGACCAGTCGGGGGAGCCGAACTCGCCGGTGAAGCCGACGAACTGGCCCGGGTTGGCCAGCCCGCGGGACAACTCGTCCCCTTC
This sequence comes from Mycobacterium sp., assembly GCF_049280035.1. Lineage (GTDB taxonomy): Bacteria > Actinomycetota > Actinomycetes > Mycobacteriales > Mycobacteriaceae > Mycobacterium. The sequence goes on from NZ_JBAPPI010000165.1 coordinate 5,767, forward strand.
CAGGCTGACCAGCAGTCTGTTGTCCTTGATCGTGATGCCGGTGGCATTGGCCCACGAACCGGATGACAGCGGTACCGCGTCATCGAGGAACTTGCGCGCATAGGCGATCACCTTGTCACCGCGGACCTTGTTGTAGCTGGTGCCCTTCTCGGCACCGTCGGTCTCCGGAATGACGTCCGTGCCATACAGGGCGTCGTAGAGGGAGCCCCAGCGGGCGTTGGAGGCGTTCAGGGCGAACCGCGCGTTGAGCACCGGCACCACCAACTGCGGGCCGGCGGTCTTAGTGATCTCGTCGTCGACGCCCGCCGTGGTGATGGTGAAATCGTCGGGTTCCGGTAACAGATAACCGATTTCGGTGAGGAACTGGCGGTACGTCTCGGGGTCTATCGGCTCGATGACGTGATGCCGGTGCCACTTGTCGATCTGCGCCTGCAACTGGTCACGGCGGGCCAGCAGATCCTGGTTTTGTGGCTGCAGGTCGGTGACGACCTTGTCGACACCCGCCCAGAAGCTGTCGGGGTCGATGTCGGTGCCGGGCAAAGCCTCGGTGTTGATGAAGTCATACAGCACACGGGCGACGCGCAGGTTCCCGACCGGCACGCGATCTGTCATCGTTCCTTACCTTTCTTGCAGGGTGTTCGTGGCCGTCGGCCGTAGGCTTCGATTCACCCAGGGACGGCGGGTATGGCTTTCATCGCTCAGCCCTTGATGGCCGAGGAGGATTGGCCGCCCGCCGTCCCGCGACGACTCGACCGCTAATTGAGAGATGCGATGTGATCGCTGTGTAAGGACACGACGGCGTGGTCGTCTGCTGGGTTGATGGGAACTGGGACCGAAATGGAGGTAGTTGTGGCACAACCTGTGTGGGCGGGCGTAGACGCCGGGAAAGCGGACCATTACTGCCGGGTCATCGACGCCGACGGCAAGCCTCTGGTTTCGCGGCGCGTCGCCAACGACGAGGCCGCGCTGCTGGGGTTGATCGATACGGTCACGTCGCTGGCTGACGGCGGGGAAATCACCTGGGCGATTGATCTCAACGCTGGCGGTGCGGCGTTGCTGATCACGCTGCTGATCGCTGCTGAGCAGCGGCTGCTCTACATTCCTGGCCGGACTGTTCACCATGCTTCGGGTGGCTACCGCGGTGACGGCAAGACCGACGCCAAAGACGCCGCGGTGATTGCCGATCAGGCCCGGATGCGCCGTGACCTGCAGCCGCTGCGTCCTGGCGACGATATCGCCGTCGAGCTGCGCATCCTGACTAGTCGACGCTCCGATCTGGTGGCTGATCGCACCCGGGCGATCAACCGGCTGCGGGCCCAGTTGCTGGAATACTTCCCGGCGTTGGAACGCGCCTTCGACTACAGCAAAAGCAAGGCCGCGCTGATCCTGCTCACCGGGTATCAAACCCCTGATGGTCTGCGCCGGGCCGGTGCCGCCCGAGTGGGAGCCTTTTTGCGTAAACGCAAGGCCCGCAACGCTGATGCGGTCGCGACCGCCGCCATCGAGGCGGCCAACGCGCAATACACCCTCGTGCCCGGACAACAGCTTGCTGCGGGCGTGGTCGCCCGTTTGGCCGAGGAGGTGATGGCCCTCGACACCGAAATCGGCGACACCGACGCGATGATCGAGGACCGATTTCGCCGCCACCGCCACGCCGAAATCATCCTGAGCATGCCGGGCTTCGGTGTCACCCTCGGCGCCGAGTTCATCGCCGCCACCGGCGGGGACATGAGCGCATTCCCATCCGTCGACCGCCTCGCCGGCGTCTCCGGTCTTGCGCCTGTACCGCGTGATTCGGGCCGCATCACCGGAAACCTCAAACGCCCCCGCCGCTACGACCGGCGCCTGCTGCGCGCCTGCTACCTGTCCGCCCTGGTCAGCATCCGCACCGATCCCGCCTCGCGCACCTACTACGACCGCAAACGCGCCGAAGGAAAACGCCACACCCAAGCCGTCTTGGCCCTGGCCCGCCGCCGCCTCAACGTCTTGTGGGCCATGCTGCGCGACCACACCACCTATCAACCCACCACACCTAACGCCGCGGCGGCTTGACAACGTCATTGAGAATCC
>NZ_JBAPPI010000166.1:0-16046 GCF_049280035.1 Mycobacterium sp.
CGCCTGGACCAACGACGAAGCCGAGCAGGAGCGCTTCATCGACGACATCGAGGCGGGGCAGGTCTTCATCAACGGAATGACGGTGTCCTACCCAGAACTCGGGTTCGGCGGCGTCAAGCGGTCGGGCTACGGCCGCGAACTCGCCAGCCTGGGCATCCGCGCATTCTGCAACGCCAAGACCGTCTGGGTCGGCTGACCGTTCGCCGTTACACGCCAGCCAGGGCCTTCTCGTCCTCGTCGGCGAAGGTGTCCTCCAGCTGCACCGGGGAGTAGTCGAGGTCGATTTCAGCGACCGGCCGGCCCCGCGCGCTTGCGATCGTGCCGAACCGGCGCATCCCCTTGTCGGCGGCATACTGCATGAACTCGTCCACCGAAAGGCCGAACGGCATCGGGTCGTATAGGGCGAAACCCTCTTCGATGAGGCGCAACCCGAGCGGCATGAGCTCGTTCATTCGCGTTTCGAAGACGTCCCAATTGGCCTCGTCGGCGGCGACGTGGCGGCGACAGGTGAACGTGCCCCACGCCATGTGGCGTCGCTCGTCATCACCGATGCGGCGGACCAGCTCCTGCATGCCGGGAAGAATCCCGCGCTCCACGCAGATCTTGTGCCAGCCGAAGTAACCGGTCAGCGCCAGCATGCCTTCGACCATGTGGTTGTAGGTGACGGACGCCCGGATCTGGGCGGCCGGCGACGGATCAACCGACAAAACGTTGAGGCAGTCCGGCAACTCCTCGTAGAAAATTGTGCGGTAGGTGGGGACGTCCTCGAGGAATTCGTGCAGGTCGTCGGTGATGCCGACGGCGTCGAGCCACATGCGGAACACCTGGACGTGCTTGGCTTCCTCGAACGCGAACTGCGTCAGGTACATCTCGTCGCCCAGCCGGCCTTCGGCCCGCATCGCCGACATGAACGGCTGAATGTCCTCGGTCACCGCTTCTTCGCCGGCGATGAACTCGGCGCACAGCCGGGTGGCGTAGTGGCGTTCATCGTCCGAAAGCCGCTCCCAGTCGGCGCGGTCGCGGGAAAAGTCGATGTCGGCCGGGTTCCAAAACTTCGCGTTGCCGCCGGCGAATAGCTTGAGCGGCAAGCTGTCCCAATTGAGCCCGCCGGCAACCATCGAGCCCGTATGCGTCCGCGTCATGTAATGACCTCCTTCATCTCCATTTGGTGCGTTTGCGGCAACGCGGCGAATGCCGCGGCCAGTACCGCGACGAGTCGGCGCACCGCGAGTGCCGGTTGCTCCGGGGTGGGCTCGTCGAGTCCGAGAATCGGATCCAGGCCGCGCACATAGGGCGCCAGCGCCAGATGCGGAAAGATCATCATCAGCAGGGACATCAGCGCGTCGGTATCGGAATCCGCACGTAGGTCGCCGCGGGTGTGCGCGTCGTGGACGAGCGGCCGCAGCACTTCCAGGTAGTGACGGTGAATGACGTTCTGCACGCTGACGCGGGCTTCGGTGTCGACTTCGAGAGTCGCCGCGGCGTGCAGCGCGCGTTCATGCGGGTGATCTGCAAAGTAGGCCACCCACGCGTCGAGCCAGTCGGTCAGAAAATCGAAGAACGGCCGGCTTGGGTCGAGTTCGCGGATGCGCTCCTCCATGTAGGCACGCACCCGCTGGCTGGCAATGTCGGCGATGAACGCATACAGGTCGCGCTTGTCCGCGAAGTACTGGAACAGGCTGCCCTTGGCGACTCCGGCACGCCGGGCGATGACGTTCAGGCTGCCGCGCGAGAAGCCGTGCACTCCGAACTCGGCCTCTGCGGCCTCCACGACGGCCGCGCGGCGCGCGGGGTCGACACGAGCCCAAGTCACGGTCGGCATCCGGCCCTCCTCGCTCCAATGACCACTGGTCACTCTACTGTGAGCCAGGTCACTCCTCAAGGTTTCCGGAGGTAGCCGAGGAGAAGCAGGATGATCAGCAGCCCATAGCACCCTCGGCGTATCCGACCACCGCTGCCGCGACACTGTCCGGCACCTTGGGATCTGCCTGCACATTGTCCGCGAGTTGGTCATCGCCGGATCGCGGTAACCGACATGTTCACGCACGCAAAGAAACTGCACTGACCCCTGCGCAGCAACGTCGTAGTCAAGACAGCGCGACCGATGTCCGAAACATCGGAATCAGCCGCGTGAAACGGGACGACACCTCATACTGCACCGAGGAGGGATTCATGGGGCATTACAAAGCCAACTTGCGTGATATCGAGTTCAACCTATTCGAAGCGCTGGAGCTTGGGCCCATCCTGGATTCGGGATCGGTCGGTGAGGTCGACAGCGCCACCACGCGTGAGATCCTGGCCGAAGTTGCCCGCTTCGCCCAAGGGCCAGTCGCGGCGTCGTTCGTCGCCGCTGACCGCGAGCCGCCGGTATTTCTGCCCGACCAGCACACCATTACTGTGCCGGACCCGATCCGTACGACGGTGCAAGCGATCTGGGACGCCGAATGGTGGCGGCTGGGTGTCGCACCCGAGATCGGTGGCACCGCCGTGTCACGGACGATGTTATGGGCGGCGCTGGAGATGATCATCTGCGCCAACCCGGCGCTGTTCTTCTACTGGGCCGGCCCGGCGATGGCCGACATCCTCTACGGGCTCGGCAACGAAAAGCAGCACGCGTTAGCCAACGCGGCAATCGAGAATCGTTGGGGCGCAACGATGGTGCTGACCGAGCCCGATGCCGGCTCGGATGTGGGGGCCGGACGCACCAAAGCCATCGAGCAGCCGGACGGCTCCTGGCACATCGAAGGGGTCAAGAGGTTCATTTCCGGAGGCGATCTCGGCGACACCGTCGAAAACATCCTGCACCTCGTGCTGGCCCGCCCCGTGGGCGCCAACCCGGGCACCAAGGGCCTCAGCCTGTTCGTCGTGCCCAAGTATCTGTTCGACTGGGACAGCTTTGAGATCGTCGGACGCAACGGTGTTTTCGCGACCGGCCTCGAGCACAAGATGGGATACAAGGCATCCCCCACGTGCGAGCTGACATTCGGCGCGCACGGCATCCCGGCCAAGGGCTGGCTGGTCGGCGACACCCACGACGGCATCGCCCAGATGTTCAAAGTCATCGAAAACGCCCGCATGCTGGTCGGCATCAAATCGTCCGGAACGTTGTCGACGGGCTACCTCAACGCGCTCGACTACGCCAAGACGCGGATCCAGGGCGCCGACATGACGCAGATGCTCGATAAGAGTGCCCCGCGAGTGCCGATCACCCGCCACCCGGACGTGCGGCGGTCCTTGATCATGCAGAAGGCTTACGCCGAGGGATTGCGTGCCATCTACCTCTACACCGCGGCTCACCAGGATCCGGCGGTGGCCGCGGCAGTCTCAGGTGCTGACGAAGACATGGCAACCCGGGTGAATGACCTACTGCTGCCGATCATCAAAGGCGTGGGCTCCGAGCGCGCCTACCAGTACCTGACCGAATCGCTGCAGACCTTCGGTGGTTCGGGCTTTTTGCAGGACTACCCGATCGAGCAGTACATCCGCGACGCCAAGATCGACTCGCTGTACGAGGGCACCACCGCGATCCAGGCGCAGGACTTCTTCTTCCGAAAGATCGCGCGTGACAAGGGCGGGGCCCTGGCGCATATCGCCGGGCAGATCCAGTCCTTCATCGACAGCGACGTCGCCGACCAACGGCTCAAGGTGGACCGCGACTATCTGCGCACCGCGTTGGAGGACGTGCAGGCGATAACGGCCACCCTGACCGGTTATCTGATGGGTTCGGCCGAGACCCCGACCGAGCTGTACAAGATCGGGCTCGGCTCGGTGCGGTATCTGCTCGCGGTCGGCGATCTGCTCATCGGCTGGCAGCTGCTGTTCCACGCTGAAATCGCCCTGCGGGCACTGGGTTCCGGCACGACCGGCAAAGAGCAGGCCTTCTACGACGGCAAGATCGCCGCGGCGCAGTTCTTTGCCGCCAACGTGCTGCCCGAGATCACCGCGACGCGCAGCATCTTGGCCCGCACGTCGATCGCATTGATGGACCTCGACGACGCCGCATTCTGACGCCGACGCGTCGATGTCGCCATCGTTCTCTGACGCGGGCCCAAGTACGGTCACATCGAGTCCACACCTCACGACAGCGGTGCGCCTGGAAGACCGCGGTGGCGCGCAAAACACCGCGGTGCGCGTGAAAGCCCCTACGCTTCTCCCGCGACACCGGTAAGTATTTGATTAAAGAACTGCCCTGATGAGTGCGACGCCGACGCGAGGGGTGATACCGGATGACGCAACGTATCAACGCGTGGCCCAGCCTGCGAGTCGACGACTGGGCTCCGACGCGGGACACACTGCACATGTGGACGCAGATCGTCGGCAAGGTTCGACTCGTCCATTCGCCCATGGTCAATCACTGGTGGCAGGTCACCTTTTACGTGACCCCCCGCGGACTGACGACCTTGGCGATTCCCTATGCGACCGAGGGTTTCTCCATGGAGTTCGACTTTATAGACCACCGGTTGCTGATCCGGAGCAGCACCGGCGCGATCCGTACCGTTGCGCTGGAACCGAAATCGGTGGCCGAGTTCTACTCGCAGACAATGCAGGCACTGGACGAATTGGGATTCCCCACGCGCATCCAGTCACACCCCAACGAAGTTGACCCGGCCCTGCCGTTCGCCGAGGACAGCGAACACGCGACATACGATCGTGGTGCCGCGAACCTGTTCTGGTGCCAGCTGCTCCAGGCCAACCGCGTACTCGGCCAGTTCCGGTCCCGCTTTATCGGAAAAGTAAGTCCGGTGCATTTCTTCTGGGGTGCAATGGATCTCGCGTGCACTCGGTTTTCCGGTCGCAGCGCACCCCGGCATCCCGGCGGCGCACCCAATGTCGGGGACTGGGTCATGGTCGAGGGCTACTCGCGCGAACTGAGCAGCTGCGGGTTCTGGCCGGGCGGCGGCGACGAGGGCGCGTTCTACGCCTACGCCTACCCGGAACCTGACGGGTTCGCCGACCACCCGGTCAGTCCTGCAGAGGCCCACTACAGCAAGGATCTAGGCGAGTACGTCTTGCCGTATGAGGTTGTGCGGCAGGCCGCTGACCCTCATCAGACGCTTCTCGGTTTCTTGCAGGACACCTATGAAGCGGCGGCCATCCATGCCGGCTGGGACCGCAGCGGACTCGAATGCGACCCGAATCGGTGGAGCGCGTACCAATCACGCGCATGATGCTGGTATTCCGACATCAGAGGCCTCAGATGGATGAGGAGATTCGGCGGTGAAGTGGCACATGTTTGAGGGTTTGATTGTCCTGAAACCAGACAGCCGTTCTCCGGTAGGCGCCGGACGCGCACCCATGGGAGCGGAGCGTGGCGACGATTTGGACAGCTGACTTGGGAGGGTAATAGCGCCGTGGCCCAACCCAAACGCTCAGAACCCGTGGTTGGCTCCCGCCGGGTGCCGTTGGCGTCGCCCGCCGCGCGGTGGCTGATCGCAGCCGCGGTTCTCGGCTCCGGGATCGCGTTTCTCGACAGCACCGTGGTCAACGTCGCGCTTCCCGCCATCGGGCGGGAGCTGGGCGCCGGGCTGACCGGTCAGCAGTGGGTACTCGACGGCTACCTGCTGTCGCTGAGCGCATTGCTGCTCTCCGGCGGCGCGGCAGGCGATCGCTATGGCCGGCGCCGTATCTTTGTTGGCGGCTTGGTCATTTTCACCGCGGCCTCTCTCGCCTGCGGCTTTTCACCGACCGTGGGTTGGTTGATCGGCGCACGGCTGGTGCAAGGCGTAGGTGCGGCAGCGTTGGTGCCCGGCAGTCTTGCATTAATCGACGTCGGGATTAGACACGAAGACCGGGCCCGTGCGGTGGGGATCTGGGCAGGCGCGTCCGGGGTGACCACGGCAGTCGGCCCGTTCATCGGCGGTTGGCTGGTCGACGCCGCATCCTGGCGGTGGGTGTTCTTTTTGAACGTTCCGCTGGCCGCGGCCGCGTTCTGGATCACGGCTCGTCACGTTCCTGAATCGCGCGATACCACCGCCCGGGCGCGCGCCGACATCCCGGGCGCCGCAGCGGTCATGCTCGGCCTCGCGGGAGTGATCTACGCGCTGATCGAGGCACCGTCTCGCGGCTGGACACCAGTCACTGTGACCGCCGCCGCGGTCGGCGCCACAGCGCTCGTGACCTTTGCGCTGATCGAGGCACATGCGCGTGCGCCGCTCCTCCCCCTCGAGCTGTTTCGCTCCCGCCAGTTCACCGGCACAAACCTCACCACCCTCGCCGTGTATGCGGCACTCGGCGGCGCACTCTTTCTGCTGGCGTTGCAGTTGCAGCAAAGCCTGCACTACTCGGCGTTGGCTGCTGGTCTCGCAACGCTGCCCACGACGGTCATCATGCTGATCGGCTCCCCGTGGGCCGGTGCCATCGCGGAGCGCACCGGCCCGCGGCTACCGATGACAGTCGGCCCGCTGATCGCCGCCGCGGGTTTGGCGTTGATGGCCCGCGTCACTCCAGGGGCGTCGTACCTCGAAGCGGTACTGCCTGCCGTAGCCGTCTTCGGCGTCGGGCTGACAACAACCGTCGCCCCGCTGACCGCGGCGGTCCTCGCCGCCGTGCCTGAAAACCGTGCGGGAACCGCTTCGGGCGTCAACAACGCCATCGCACGCATCGCCGGGCTGCTCGCCATCGCGGTGCTGCCTGTGGCGGCCGGTATCCATGCCGGCGTCGGACAACCCCTCGGCCACGGCTTCGTAGTTGCGATGCTCATCGCCGCAGCCGTATCCGCGACCGGCGGGTTCATCGCGGTCATGACCATCCACACCGGCGTTGACGTCACGCACCACGTATTGCCGGGGGTCAACCACGCCTGCCAAGACCCGTGCACCAGACATGCTAGGCGAGCGCAGGAGGCCGCATAGTCTAGTGCCGCCCGGCCCGCATGCTTCCACCGAATAGTCTGTCTGATTCACGGTTTCGGCTAATCCTCGACGTCCACGTGAGCCTAGGCGCCCTCAGAGCGGGTCCCAGCGATTCCGCCGACAGCCACACTGAATCGCCCTAGCATCGGCTATGTGTCACCACTGAATACCGCTCAGGGAACAATCGATACCGCCGATCTCGGTGTCACGCTCATGCATGAGCACGTGTTCGTCATGACCACCGAGGTCGCGCAGAACTATCCGGAGGCATGGGGCGACGAAGACGCCCGGGTGGCTGACGCCATCACCCGGCTCAACGAGCTCAAGTCGCGCGGCGTGGACACCATCGTCGACCTCACCGTGATCGGGCTGGGCCGCTACATTCCCCGCATCGCCCGGGTCGCCGCGGCCACCGAACTGAATATCGTTGTCGCGACGGGTCTGTACACCTACAACGATGTCCCGTTCTGTTTCCACTACATGGGCCCGGGCACGCAACTCGGCGGGCCGGAGGTCATGACCGACATGTTCGTCCGCGACATCGAGCAGGGCATCGCCGACACCGGCATCAAGGCCGGGATTCTCAAATGCGCCACCGACGAGCCCGGCATCACCCCCGGTGTCGAGCGGGTGCTGCGCGCGGTCGCGCAAGCACACAAGCGCACCGGGGTGCCGATCTCTACGCACACCCATGCAGGGCTACGCCGCGGACTCGAGCAGCAACGCATCTTCGAAGAAGAGGGTGTCGACTTGAGCCGGGTGATCATCGGCCATTCGGGCGACTCCACCGATGTCGGCTATCTCGAGGAACTCATCGTCAGCGGCTCCTACTTGGGAATGGACCGGTTCGGCATCGATGTGATCCTGCCGTTCGAGGAGCGGGTGAACATCGTGGCGCAGATGTGCGAGCGCGGCCATGCCGACAAGATGGTGCTCTCGCATGACGCCAACTGCTACTTCGACGCGCTACCCGAGGAGCTGTTGCCGGTGGCCGCCCCCAATTGGCATTACCTGCACATCCACAACGACGTGATCCCCGCACTCAAGGAACGCGGGGTCACCGACGAGCAGCTGCACACCATGCTCGTCGACAACCCGCGGCGCATCTTCGAGCGACAGGACACCTATCAATGACGCAGAGTGCGCCTGTCCCACCGATCGGCACCCAGATTTCGGCGCTGGCCGAGCTCGCGCCCGACGAGCCGGCCGTTACCTGCGACGGGCGCACGCTGACCCGCGGCGAACTCGACCGCTCGACCAACCGGCTGGCCCGCGCGTACGCCGAGCGCGGCGTCGGCGTCGGTGACTACGTGACGATCGTGCTGCCCAACTCCGTCGAGTGTGTACAGGCCATGGTGGCGTGCTGGAAGCTGGGCGCGGTGCCGCAACCACTGTCCGCGCGGCTGCCCGACGCAGAGTTCGAGGGTCTGCTGGAACTGCGACCACGCGCCTTGCTCGTGGGGCGGACGCATCCCGGAATACCAAGTGTTGCTACAGGTTTCGTCACCGACAAGGCGTTGTCGGATGACCCGTTGCCAGAAGTGGTCTCACCGTGCTGGAGGTCGATCGGCTCGGGCGGCAGCACTGGCCGTCCCAAGCTCATCGAGGCTGGCGGCGACAGCCGGCTCGGGCCGGAACTGGGATACGCCTTGGGTGGCCAGGAGGGCGATACCGTGCTGGTGCCGGTGCCGCTGACGCACACCACCGGTTTTACCAGCGGGGCAGTCGCGCTGGTGATGGGCAACCACCTGGTGCTGATGAGCCGGTTCGACCCGCACGAGTTCCTGCGGCTAATCACCGAGCATCACCCCCAGCTCGTTATCACGGTGCCGACGATGATGCAGCGGGCGCTGCCGGTCTACCGCACCGATCCGGATTCCTATGACCTGTCCTCGATCCGCCGGATTTGGCACCTCGGCGCGCCGTGCCCGCCGGCCATCAAGCAGGCCTGGATTGACTTGCTAGGCCCCGAAAAAGTCTGGGAACTGTACGGCGGCACCGAATTTCAGGCAATGACCTTCATCTCCGGCGATCAGTGGCTGACCCATCGGGGGTCCGTCGGTGTGGTGGTCATGGGCGAGATGAAGGTGCTCGACGACGACGGCAACCCATGCGCGCCGGGCGTGGTCGGCGAGATCTTCATGCGCCCCAGCCCGGGCAACGCGCCGTCGTACCGGTACATCGGCACGACGGCGAAATCCCGCGATGGCTGGGACTCGCTGGGCGACCTGGGCCATTTCGACGAGGACGGGTTCTTGTACCTGTCCGATCGCCGGGTCGACATGTTCACCGTCGGCGGCCGCAACGTCTACCCGGCCGAGATCGAGAACGCCCTGTCGGCGCATCCGGATGTGTTGTCCTGCTTGGTTGTTGGCGTACCGCATGAGGATCTGGGCCAAGTGCCCTACGCATTGGTTCAGGCGGGATCGGCGCTGGATGAGCAGACCGTGCAGGCATTTCTGCGCGACCGCATCGCCGGGTACAAGGTGCCGGCCACCGTCGAGTTCGTTGACACCCCGTTACGCGACGACGCCGGCAAAGCGCGCCGCTCGGCGGTCCGCGCCGAGGTCATGGCGCGATTGCGTCTTCTTGACGCGGGCTGACGACACCGTCGCGCACCCGCGCGGATTGTTCCCTTCTGCGAGATTCCCAGCGCCGCAATGCTTCTCGACAGGGCGACTCGACCAGCGCATAGCTCACCGCGGCGATGGCGATCGCGAAGATCAGCGTCAGCACCAAGACCTCGGGCATGTGGCCCTTGAAGGAGAATTCGCCGATCACCGGGAACACCATGGTCAGCGCCGCAAGATGCCAGATGAAAATCCCATAGGACCAGCGTCCCAGCGTCACCATCGGCCTGGTGCCCAACAGCCGATGGCCGGTGTCGGGCCGGTCCAGCACCAGCGGCGCCACCAGACCCGCCGCCACCAGCGCACCCATCGCGGTCTTCACCGTGAACTGCGCGGCACTGCTCGGGACCAGCCCCGCAGGCCCGGCCAGTGGTGAGGCGGCCACCAGATAGGCCGCCACCACCACGACGGCCATCAACACCCGACGTCGGGCCAGCCGATGCGGCCACCCGGCCGGGCTGTACACCCACTCCGCGAGCAGCATGCCCGCCGCGAACCAGGAGAAGAATGCCGGCGGCCAGTTCAGCGGATTGAGCCCGGCCGGAGCAGCAAAAGGAATCCAGCCCCAAAACCAGCTGGCGACACCGAGAGCCGCAATCGCCGGCACGCGAGCACGGACCGGCAGCCGGCTTGCCAACAGCGCGAAGATCGGCAATGCCAGATAGAAAGTGACCTCTACCGACAGGCTCCACATCTGGGTCAACCCGTGGGTCAACGTCAGCGGCACATAGACCTGGGTGAGCGAGAGATTTGCCAACCACACCGTCAGGCTTGGGTGATCGGCGTCCGGCAGCAGGGTCAGGATCACGACGACGGCCACCAGGTAGGCCGGCATGATGCGCACCACCCGTGATCGCAGGTAATGACCGGTCGACGGGCGCGAGCCCAGGCCGCGCGCCGCCGCAGCATGTCCGCGCCACAACAAAAATCCCGACAGCGCGAAGAACACCGCGACTGCAAGATCGAAGCGACCGAACAGCCGACCGTCGAACCCGCTCGAATGCCCGGTCTGGAATGCGACGTGGGTGATGACGACCCCGACGGCCGCGCAGGCCCGCATTCCTTCCACGGCGGGCAGGAAGCTGCGGGTCCCACCAACCTGCTGGGGGTCGGCCATCTCAACAGTGTGCCCGTGGTGGTGTACTCGACAAATCGGGTACACCCCGTTTGCCCACCTTGGGGGCATAAACCGCACCTTAAATATTGCTGTTAGGGTCGAACGAGTTTTGCTTCGCTGGCCCCAGGTCGGGGCGGTCGGGTGGTCCCGGACCGAATGAGACCAGAAGGAGGGCTCGGCAACGTGAACCGAGCAGTCATGTTGCGGATGGCCGCGTGCGGGATCATGGGACTCGGAGCCGCCCTGCTGGTCGCCGCCTTGCTGCTGTGGACGTACACCAGCAGCAGGATCACCAAAATTCCGCTCGATCTGAATGCCACGTTGATCAGTGACGGCACCGGGACCGCGCTCGACCCAGCGTCGATGAATAGTCAGAAGCTGGTGGTCAATAAAAACGTGCCGCTGGTATCCCAGGAGCAGATCGACGTCGAATCACCCGCTAACGCCGATGTCGTCACACTGCAAGTGGGCAGCTCGGTTCGACGCAGCGACAAGCAAAAGGACACCGGCCTGCTGCTCGCACTCGTCGACACCGTCACGCTGAACCGCAAGACCGCGATGGCGGTTTCCGATGACACCCATCCCGGTGGCGCCGTACAGAAGCCACGTCTCTTCAACGACGAAAACCCGGCCACCAACATCGCGTTGCCGCACGACGGACTGTCCTACCGATTCCCGTTCCACACCGAGAAGAGGACGTATCCGTATTTCGACCCGATCGCGCAGAAGGCGTTCGACGCAAATTACAGCGGAGAAGAAGACGTCAACGGGTTGACCACCTACAAGTTCACCCAAGACGTCGGCTACGACGCCGACGGCAAGCTGGCCGAGCCGATCAAGTATCCCTCGCTGTATCCCGAAGACGAGGACAGCAAGGTGACCGCGACCGCGGCGATGTGGGGCGTGCCCGGCGATCCGGACGAGAAGATCAGCATGACCCGCTACTACGCGGTGCAGCGGACCTTCTGGGTGGACCCGGAGTCGGGGACCATCGTCAAAGAAAACGATCACGCCAATCATTACTTTGCCCGCGATCCGTTGAAGCCAGAGCTGACCATGGTTGATTACAAGGTCACCTCCAACGAAGAGACCATCGAGTCACAGGTGAACGCCGCGCGCAACGAGCGCGACCGGTTGGCGTTGTGGTCCCGGGTGCTGCCGATCAGCTTCACCGCGTCCGGCGTGATCGCGCTGATCGGCGGTCTGCTGCTCGGCTCATTTAGCTTGCGGACCGAGGCGGCGCTGCTCGACCCCGGCCTGGACACCGCCGACCATGGCTTCTTCGGCCGCGGCGAGCCTCCGGTCGAACGAGTACCCGGTGCCGAGGCCGAAACCGAGAAGTTGCCAACACCGCCCAGCGACCTACAGCGCGAGCAGCGGCCACCTGGCGCGGGTCCGCCAAGCTCGGGAAGCCCCCCGACTTCTGGTCCGCCCGATCTCCCCTAGCCGGGCGACGATGCGCGCCGCGCAACGGCGGGCTGAGGAGCCCGGCCATTAGCGCTAGCCTGGCCCGCGTCGCCCGTCCGGGGTACGCACTGGCGTTGGCGCTGCTGGTGGTTGCGCCGCTGATCAGCCCCGGATACTTGCTGCTGCGCGATGCGGTCTCCACGCCGCGGTCGTATCTATCCGATAGCGCCCTCGGGCTGGTATCGGCCCCACGGGCGACGCCGCAAGATTTCGCCGTCGCGTTGGCGTCGCATTGGGTCGATGGCGGCCTGGTAGTGAAGGCGTTGCTCGTCGCGGGACTGTGGCTGGCCGGTTGGGGCGCGGCCCGCCTGGTCGGAGTGGTGTTGCCGGAAGCCGGTGCCGGCGGTCAGTTTGTCGCTACCACGCTCGCGATTTGGAATCCATATGTCGCTGAGCGGTTGCTACAGGGGCATTGGAGCCTACTGCTCGGCTATGGCTGCCTGCCCTGGGTCGCGACCACGATGGTGACGCTGCGATCGGAGTCGACTGGGCTTTTCGGGCTGGCCTTTTGGATCGCGCTGGCCGGGTTGACCCCGACGGGGCTGATCCTCGCCGCAACGGTCGCATTGGTCTGCGTGGCTGTCCCTGTTGGGGCCCCGGGGCGGTCCAGACCGCGCTGGCTGTGCGCCGCCGTCGCGTTGGCCGGCGCCGTGGTGGCGGCGCTGCCATGGTTGACGGCTGCGGCACTGGGCTTGTCATCGGTGGACGGTATCTGGGCGCAGGCTCCGGACGTTGCGGCGTTCGCAGCCCGCGCCGAGCCAGGTCTGGGCACGCTGGGCAGCCTGGCCAGCCTCGGTGGGATCTGGAACGGCGAGGCCGTACCAGCCTCGCGGACAACGCTTTTCGCAGTCGTGTCGGCCGGGGTGCTGCTTTTGGTGGTGGCTACTGGGCTGCCGGCGGTGGCGCGTCGACGGGCGGCGGTCCCGCTGATAGTGCTCGCGGCGGTGGCCGTTTTGGTACCCGCCGTGATGGCCACCGGGCCGGGGCTGGCCACGCTGCACGCGGTGGTCGATGCCGCGCCGGGTCTGGGCGTGCTGCGCGACGGGCAGAAGTGGGTGGCGCTGGCGATGCCCGGTTATGCACTGGCGGGTGCGGGGGCGGTGCTGACGTTGCGGCGTTGGCTAGGTTTTTTGGGGCCAGCGGTGACCGCGCTGGTGTGTTGCGCCGCGCTGCTGCTCGCACTTCCCGACCTCGCCTGGGGTGTCGGCGGAAAAGTCGAGCCGGTGCACTACCCGACCGACTGGCCAACCGTCGCGGCGTTGATCAACCGTGATCCCGGGATCGTCGCGGTGTTGCCGGCCGACACCATGCGGCGCTTCGGCTGGAGTGGGTCGGCACCGGTGCTGGATCCGCTGCCGCGCTGGGTGCGCGGCAACGTGCTGATCACCGGCGACCTGATCGTTTCGGGTGTGACGGTTCCCGGTGAGGGATACCGGGCGCACGAGGTACGGCGGCTGCTGTTGGCCGGCGCCGATCCTGTTGCGCTACGCCGAGCGGGCGTGGCGTGGCTGGTCGTCGAAGCGGGCACGCCCGGCGATATGGGCTTGGCCGCCAAGACATTCGAACGGCTACCGGTGACTTATCGTGGCCACGACTTGACGTTGTATCGGGTCGGCGGCGCAGCGGCCGGCGTCTCGGGCGATCGCCGTTTGCTCGCAGTGATCGCGCACCTGGCGTGGTTGGAG
This sequence comes from Mycobacterium sp., assembly GCF_049280035.1. Lineage (GTDB taxonomy): Bacteria > Actinomycetota > Actinomycetes > Mycobacteriales > Mycobacteriaceae > Mycobacterium. The sequence goes on from NZ_JBAPPI010000166.1 coordinate 13,751, forward strand.
ATGCTGATCGGCGGAGCCATCGGCATGATGGTGGCCAACGGGCGACTGCGGGCACGACGGCAGCAGCGTCCGCCGAATCCCGTTACACCACTCCGCTGATGCGATCTCCGGCCATTACCGACTCGAGTACGGAGCGCATCGCGTCAGAGCTTTGTGGCCAAGAGAATTCGGCGCTGCGCGCTTGCGCCTTGGCACCGAGCTGGTCACGTAGCACCGGATCAGCGAGTAACTGCTCCAGCCGATTGACCAATTCGGCGCGGCTGTCGACAAGTACCCCGGTAACCCCGTCGATGATCGAATCGGCCAAGCCACCGGAAGATCGGTAGCCGATTGTCGGCACCGCATGCTGGGCCGCCTCGACGACCGCCAGACCCCAACCTTCTTTGCGGGACGGCAGCAGATGCACCCAAGACTGTTGCATCACATGATGTTTGGTGACGTCGTCGACATGGCCGTGGAATGTCACCGCGTCGCTGATGCCCAGGCGCGCCGCTTGGTCGACCAAGCGCTGCCACCACCATCCACCGCCGACGATGTCGAGATGCAGTCCGGGTATCGATGGCCGCAACAGGGCCACCGCAGCCAGCGCGTCCTCGATCTGCTTGTGCGGCACCAGGCGGGACAACACCAACACGCGCGGATAGCCTGCCCGCGGCCCACGCAGCGATGCCTCCGGCGCCTCGTCGAGACCGTTGCGCACCAACGCTATTCGCTCATTCTCAACACCTAGGCCGACCAAGTCACGCGCCGACGGCAGCGACACCGTCACGTACTGGTTGCGGCGGTGCAGCCTCGGCGACAGCCGGGACTCGACGAACCAGCCGAGCCGGCCGAGCACCGGGCCGGCCACCGGCCACTGCTCACGATGGCAGTGGTGTACCAGCACCACGACCCGCCGGCCGTAGACCAACCGGGCCAGAAACGGCAGGCCGTTCTGGGTGTCGACCACCACATCGGGTCGCACCCGCCGCAGCGGCCCCAGCCCCAGCCTGGCCGCCGCCATCGCCAACAACGCCCACACGTAGACCGAATACCGCCCGCCCGCGCGGTTGACCCGGACACCATCGATCGCTTCCCGCCGCGCCGCGCCGGGATAGCTGGCGGTGCGCAACGTGACCGCGACACCGGACGCGGCCAGCTGCGCGCCGATGCGCTGCAGGTAGGTTTCACTGCCCCCGCCCTGCGGGTGGCCGGTGTCCCGCCAGCACAGCAGCAAGACGGAGCGGAGGTCAGACATCGTTTGCCAGCCTAATGGGCGACGATGCGCGCCGCGAAAGCGGCGGGCTGAGGAGTCCGGCAATCAGCCGGGCGGGCCGTAGGGTTGGCTGGTGGGTGTGGCCGAGGTGTTCGCCCAGCGAGCGACCCTGCGCCGGTCGGTGCGGCTGCTGTCAGAGTTCCGCTACGAGCAGCCTGACCCGACCCGGTTCTACGGGGCGCTGGCAACCGACACTGCGGCGATGGTGAGCGACCTCTGGCGGTCCGCACACGGCGAGTCTGCGGCTGGTCGCACGCTGCTCGACGTGGGCGGCGGCCCGGGGTACTTCGCTGCTGCATTCGCCGATGCCGGTGTCCGCTACATCGGTCTGGAACCAGATCCACGTGAAATGCATGCCGCCGGGCCGGTTTTGCCGCGCGGAGCGGACACTTCCGTCCGCGCGTCGGGCATGGCACTGCCCTTCGCCGATGACTCTGTGGACATCTGCCTGTCGTCCAATGTCGCCGAGCACGTGCCGCGGCCCTGGCAGCTCGGCGGCGAGATGCTGAGGGTGACCAGGCCGGGCGGTCTGGCGGTGCTGTCCTACACCGTCTGGCTCGGACCGTTCGGCGGTCACGAGATGGGCCTGACGCACTATCTCGGCGGGACGCGCGCCGCGGCGCGCTACACCCGCAAACACGGTCATCGTCCGAAGAACGATTACGGATCGTCGTTGTTCGCGATATCGGCGGCCGATGGCCTGAATTGGGCGGCGAGCACAGGCGCCTTGGTCGCCGCTTTCCCCCGGTACCACCCTCGGTGGGCGTGGTGGCTGACATCGGTGCCGGTGCTGCGGGAGTTCCTGGTGAGCAATCTCGTGCTGGTCCTTCAGCCGCGATAATGGAACATGTTCTAATCCAGCGTCGCCTTGGGTAGGGTGGCGCCCGTAGCCGCCGGCAGAAGATGCAGTGGGGGCACCTCCCGCTTGCGGGGGACGGAGCGATGAGGAGGAGCGGCGCTTATGGCCGACAGTCTGACAACGGAGTACGACAAGCTTTTCATCGGCGGCAAGTGGACGGAGCCGTCGACCGATGAAGTCAT
>NZ_JBAPPI010000167.1:0-7403 GCF_049280035.1 Mycobacterium sp.
CCCATGAGCAGGCTCACCGCGGGTTTTCGTTCTCGTCGGTCTCGCCGCGCGCTCGCAACATCGCGTCCTGGCTTGCCGCCATCACTGTGCCGTGGGCCCTCTTGGGGATCACGGCGGAGTGGTTGGACCCGGTGCTGGACATCGGCGGAAAGACCGCGGTCTTCTTCGCCGGGGTGATTGCCGTCGCGCTGTTCGGCGGTGTGGCACCGGCCGTGCTGTCGGGGATGCTGTCCGGCGCGTTATTGGTCTTTTTCTTCACCGAACCGCGATATTCCTTCACGGTCAACAACCCCAGCAACGCCGTCACCATTGTGGTTTTGCTGGGGGTCGCGATGGCGATCGCCGTGCTGGTGGACGCTGCGGCCAGCCGTGCCCGCGAAGCCAGGCGAGCGACCCAGGAGGCAGAATTGCTGGCGCTGTTCGCCGGGTCGGTGCTGCGCGGCGCCGATCTCGCCACGCTGCTGGAGCGGGTACGGGAGGCTTACTCGCAGCGCGCGGTGTGCCTGGTGCGTGACGTCGACGGTCGCCCGAAGACGGTCGCAAGTGTGGGCAAAGACCCATGCGCGACGGTGGATTCCGCTGACACCGCCGTGAAAGTGGGTGATGAGGAATTCTGGATGCTGTTGTCCGGCCGCGCCTTGACCGGCCGTGACCGCAGGGTGCTCTCGGTTGTCGCAACACAAGCCGCAGGTCTGGTCAAACAAGGTGAGCTCGCCCGAGAGGCCGGCAAGGTTCAATCCCTGGCCGAGGCCGACGAGCTGCGTCGCCTGCTGCTCTCTGCCCTCGGCCACGACCTGCGGACTCCGCTGACCGCCGCCAAGGCAGCGGTATCCAGCCTGCGCGCCGAAGACGTCTGGTTCTCACCCGAGGACACCGCCGAATTGCTTGCCACCGTTGAAGAGTCGATCGACCAGCTGACCGCCCTGGTGGCCAACCTGCTGGACTCGTCTCGGCTGGCAGCCGGCGTGGTCCGGCCACAGCTGTCCGAGGTCTATCTCGAAGAGGTCGTGCAGCGCGCGCTTGTCAGCATCGGCAAGCGCACCACGGTCTTCGGCCGGGGCAGCCTCGACCGGGTCAAGGTGGAGGTCGGCGGGACCGTCGCGATGGCCGACTCGGGTCTGCTGGAACGGGTGCTGGCGAACCTCATCGACAACGCGCTGCGCTACGCACCCAACAGCATGGTGCGGGTCAATGCGGGCCAGGTGGGGGCGCGGGTACTGATCAACGTCGTCGACGAAGGACCGGGAGTCGCCAAAGGCGCCGCGGAGCAGATGTTCGAGCCGTTCCAGCGGCTGGGCGATACTGACAACAGCACCGGTCTGGGCCTCGGCCTGTCGGTGGCCAAGGGGTTCGTCGAGGCGATGGGCGGCACGATTGCAGCGACCGACACCCCTGGCGGCGGGCTGACCGTTCTTGTGGACCTGGAAGCGCCGCCGCAGGAGCAGCGCTCATGACCCGCGTACTCGTGGCGGATGACGACCAGCAGCTTCTGCGGGCGCTGCGAATCAACCTGTCGGTGCGCGGCTATGAAGTGACAACTGCCGCAAGCGGATCGGCTGCGCTGCGGGCCGCGGCCGATCAACATCCCGAGGTGGTGATCCTGGACCTTGGCCTGCCCGACATATCCGGCATCGAGGTGCTCGCCGGGCTGCGCGGTTGGATGAGCGCGCCGGTGATCGTGCTGTCGGCACGAACCGATTCCGCGGACAAGGTAGGAGCACTGGATGCCGGTGCAGACGACTACATCACCAAGCCATTCGGCATGGACGAGCTGCTGGCACGGCTGCGCGCCGCGGTGCGACGGGCCGCTGTGTCAGCAGACGGAAACGAGCCGGTGGTGGAAACCAGGTCATTCACTGTCGACCTGTCGGCAAAGAAGGTGATCAAGAACGGCATGGAGGTCCACCTGACGCCCACAGAGTGGGGAATGCTGGAAATACTGGTGCGCAATCGCGGCAAGCTGGTCGGGCGCGAGGACATTCTCAGAGAGGTGTGGGGACCCAAGTATGCAAAAGAAACTCACTACTTGCGTGTCTATCTGGCGCAGCTGCGGCGCAAGCTCGAGGATGACCCGTCGCGCCCCAACCATCTGCTGACCGAGGCGGGCATGGGCTATCGCTTCGAAGCGTGATCGTTTTGTCGTTCATCAACGGACACCTCGCTCACGACGCACCGATCGCCACAGTGCTTTTCCGTGCCTAGATCCAATCCGTTCACAGCCAGACGCCAGGACTGGCTCGCCGCGGGCGAATCACTCTGTCCGAGAATGCCTTCGGGATCTCGTCTGCGTTCGGGTGCCGCGAATCGCGGATGGTAGCCAGTCACCTTCGCGTGACGCAAAATTCGGTGTCACGGCCCGACGAGATAAAGCCGTGGTGTAACCTCCAACAGTAACGGCATCGGCAAAGCGGGTGCCTCCCCGCGCTGAGTCTTGGACTCGATCGCGATCAGGTATTCCCGAGTGGCGGATGAGAGTATGCATCATCACTTCATTGTCAGCGGTGACGATGCGCTGGCCACGACGATCATCGATGAACTGAAAAGGGCTGGCGCGCGTGTTGTCAAGCTGGACAACAGCGCGCTTGCCGAAGTCGGCGTGGCCCGCGAGCTCGCCCGCGCCGAGGTCGCGCGCGCCATCGCCGTCGTCTGTGCCGGCGACGACGACGCGACAAATCTCGAAATCGCGCTGCTGGCAAGAAAAGCCAACCCGAAGCTGCGTGTGGTGGCGCGGCTGACCAACGACGTGCTGCGCGAAGCAGTGGCTGACGACAACGGACCCGGTGCAATCTTCAACGTCGCGGAAATCGCGGCGCCGTCGGTCGTCGAAGCCTGCCTGACGCGCACCACCCACCCGTTTGATGCCGCCGGCATCAAATTCGTCGCCTCCGGCAGCGAAGCACCCCGCGACGGGACGCTGCGCGAAATCTACGGCGAATTGGCACCGGTAGCAATCATTCGTGGGGAGAACTCCCCCGCAACCGGCGACGTGGTGGCATGTCCGACTCGGAATGAGCAGGTGTACGCCGGCGACTGGACGGTGATGATCGGGACCGCTGACGAGGCGGCCGACCGCGGCGTCAAGGTCCGACAGCCGACCGGGACGCGCGCACGGCAGCCCCGGCTGCGGCGAGTGCTCGATGCCATCCGGGTGGTGCTCAATGACTTCAACCCGGCGTTTTATCCGGCGTTGGCGGCAGCGGGCATCCTGCTTCTCACCTCAATCGCCGTGTTGCATTACAACTACCAGCGCCCGCGGATGTCGTGGATTGACGCGCTGTACTTCACCGTCGAGACGATCACGACCACGGGCTACGGCGACTTCAGCTTCGGCCATCAGGTGATGTGGCTACGCCTGTTCGCTGCCATGTTGATGTTCGGCGGAGCGACCACCATTGCTTTGCTCGTCGCGTTCATCGCCGACGTGTTGCTGTCGCAGCGCTTCGTCGCGGCTGCCGGGCGCCCGCGGGCGCGTCACCTGCGCAACCACATCATCGTCGTCGGGCTCAGCGAGCTCGGGATCCGGGTCGTCAGCGATCTGGTCGCCGCCGGACACGACGTCGCGGTGATCGAGCGTAACGAGGAGAACCGCTTCTTGTCGGTGGCGCACGAACTCGACGTGCCGGTGATCTTCGGGGACGCCACGCTGCTCCAAACACTGGAATCAGCGCGGCTGGATCGCGCCCGTGCGGTGGCAGTAGTGACGCGCGACGACATGATCAACATCGAGACCGGGATCATCCTGGCCGAGATGTTGGGACCGCGGGTGCTGCCCGAGATCAACCGGCGGGCCGAAGTTCCGCTTGTGCTGCGGGTATATGACCGCGCGCTGGGTTTCGCGGTCGCCAAACGGTTCGGGTTCGATAACGTCCGGTCCACCGTCGAACTGGCCGCACCGTGGTTCATTGGCGCCGCGAGCGGCCTGGAGGTGCTGGGGACGTTTTCGGTCGGGCAGAGTTCCTTCATGGTCGGCGCAATGCGGGTGGCACCCGGCAGCGACCTGGACGGGTTGCAGATGTTCGAGATGTCCACCCAGATTCGCGTCATCGCGTTCAATCGGCAGGACGGACCGATCCAGCTGCGCCCACGCCGGGATGACCGGCTTCAAGGAGGCGACACCGTCTACCTCGTCGGCCCGTACCGAGATTTGCTGACCACGTTGCGCAGGGGGCTGCCGCTCCGGCCACCCGAGACCGGCGAGGAAGGCCCCCGCGACGGCCAGAGTGGTCAACTAGACAAACAGGGCCAAGATGTCCAGCTCGACGTCCGCCAAGCAAAGACCGGTTGACGCTGACAGCTAACGCCCAAGTCGCTACCAGCTACCTCACAGGACCCGCTGCTTAGAATCGGGTCCGGACGGCAGCGGGCTAGCGACCAGGGGGCGAAAGCAGATGTCGCATCGCGGCCAGCCCGCAAGCGATGGCGACAAATCCCTAAACCTGAGAAATACAGGTGATTAACCTGAGAAAAACAAGTGATTGCTGCTACAAACGGCCATTAAGAACGCGTCACGAATTGAATAGCTGCCGTAAAGAACCGATAATGAGATCGCCTGACGGTCAAGACAGTGTGCTGGTGGGCGCCCTAAACCACGACCTGGCACTACGAATTAGGCGGTTTGCCCGACCATTATCCGGAAAGGGAGGGCAATGGTTTCCAAGGCCGGTGACCCCGAATGTCTACAGCGGCAGGCGGCGATTTTGCCACGCATTGTCGGCGCGGTGAGCGGTGCCAATGCGACCGCCGTAATGCCCCCGGCGATGCTGACGTCAGCTGACGACGCGCCGGGCCGTGAGGCGACAAAGGCCTTGGCGCATGCCACCATTCATCCAAGAGTCACTGGCGCAGCCACGGCCGGGCGCGAGAAGTTCGTAACCGCCACACGGACCAGTGTCGGGGCGTGTCGCGCCACCGACTGGGCCAACTCGGTCGCGGCGAACTAGAGGGGTGGCTTAGCAATGGATTTCGGGATCTATCCGCCAGAGATTAACTCCGCTCGAATGTATGCCGGCCCCGGGTCGGCGCCAATGCTCACCGCCGCCGAGGCCTGGGAAGGACTGGCCGCCGAGCTACATTCGGCGGCCAACTCGTATCAATCGGTGGTCTCCGGATTGACCGCCGGGCCCTGGCTGGGCCCGGCATCCACGTCGATGGCAGCCGCGGCCGCGTCCTACGTCGCGTGGCTCAACGCCACCGCCACCCAGGCCGAGGAAACGGCCGCCCAAGCCAAAACGGCGGCCGCCGCCTATCAAACCGCGTTCACCGCGACGGTGCCGCCGCCGATGGTTGCGGCAAACCGCAGCCGATTGATGACGCTGGTGGCGACGAACCTGTTCGGCCGGAACACGCAGGCGATTGCGGCCAACGAAGCGCAATACGCCGAGATGTGGGCGCAGGACACCGCGGCGATGTACGGCTACGCAGCTTCGTCGGCATCCGCGACATCACTGACACCGTTCACCCCTCCGCAGCAGAACACCACCCCGGGCGGGTCGACCGCCCAAGCCGCCGCAGCCACCCAGGCCGCCGGCACGTCGGCCGGCAACGTGCAGAGCACCGTGTCGTCGATTCAGCAAGCTTTTTCATCGGTACCCAACGCGTTGCAAAGCCTCGCAACGGGCGCCGCGGCGCCGGCCCAGACGGACCCGCTGAGCACATTGAGCAACCTAATTGCCATTTTCCTCGACGCACCGGCGGCCATCGCCACCTTCGCCGCTGACATACCATTCGGCACGATCGGGGTGGTTGCACTTCCGCTGGACATCATCGGTGCCGGGACCGGTTTGCACACCGACGACGTCGTCAGCGGTTGGAACGGGGAAAAGGCCTGGCCGGATGAAGGGCCGGCACCGGTAGAACCGTTCCCCGCACCCCTCCTCAACCTGCCCGAGGGCACGTTACCGCCGCCCAGCGTCGCGGCGGGTCTGGGCGAAGCGAACACGATCGGCGCGTTGTCCGTGCCGCCGACGTGGACCGTCGCCACACCGGCGGTAAAGCCCATCTCGTACACGCTGCCGGCACTGCCGGAAACCGCGGCCACCGCCGCCGCCGCGCCAGCGGCAGAAGCCGGTTCGGGAAGCATGCTCAGCGAAATGGCGCTGGCGGGTATGGCCGGGCGAGCCATGGCCGGAACCGTCGGCACCGGCGCCAGCCGGGGTGCCGGCAAGGCGGCGAAAGGCGCAGCTGCGCCGGCTCGCGGCAAAGAAGCGGCAACCACCGGTGACCGTGCCGCCACAGGCGATAACGACGACGCTCCTAAAGACAAACCTCGGACCGTAGTCACCGGGGTCGCGGCCGAGCTACGCGACTTCGCCAAGCTCCGTGATGAAGGAATTCTGACCGATGAGGAATACACCGAGCAGAAGAACCGCCTGCTCGGTCGCTGAGCCGCCCGCCGCCGTGCGGCGCAAGCGCCGGTTGCCTGGAAGAGGAATGCGCAGCAATGGATTTCGGGATCTATCCGCCGGAGATCAACTCCGGCCGGATGTATACCGGTCCTGGATCGGGGCCGATGATGGCCGCTGCGCAAGCCTGGGGCAGCTTGGCTGACGAACTGTATACCGCGGCAAGCGCTTATCAGTCAGTCGTGTCGGAGCTGACCTCCGGGTCGTGGTCGGGTCCCTCATCCACGTCGATGACGACCGCGGCCGGGACCTACGTGGAATGGCTGAGCGCAACCGCTGCGCAGGCCGAAGAGACCGCCGCCCAGGCCCGGGCGGCGGTCGCCGGTTACCAGGCGGCGTTTGCGATGACGGTGCCGCCACCCGAGATCGCGGCCAACCGCACCCTGCTGGCGGTGCTGGTGGCGACGAACTTCTTGGGACAGAACACACCGGCGATCGCGGCCACCGAGGCGCTGTACGCCGAAATGTGGGCGCAGGATGCGTTGGCGATGTACGGCTATGCGGGTTCGTCGGCAGCTGCGACCGTGCTGAGCCCGTTCACCTCACCGCACCAGAACACCGATCCGGGCGGAACGGCCAGCCAGGCTGCTGCAGTCAACCAGGCTAGCGGCACCGCTGCCGGCAACGCGCAAGACACCATATCGATTGTGCCGCAAGCGTTGTCGGCGGCAGCAGCACCGGCCCAGACCGACCCGCTGACTACGCTGGCGAACCTGATCAGCGTCTTTTTCAGTGCACCAACCGATCTGGTTACCCTTTTCGGGATCATCCCGATGGATGCCCTCTCTGGGCCGGTCGACCTTCCGATCGCCTATCTCGGCACTGTCTCCGGTCAGAACACAGATAACATCATCAGCGGCTGGCAAGGGACAGAACCGTGGCCGGGACCCGGGGACGCGCCGGTACAGCCGTTTCCGGCGACTCTTGTCAACCCGAGCGGGGCGTCTGCCCCGACGATGTCAGCCGCCCTTGGCGAAGCGAACATGGTTGGGGGGCTGTCGG
>NZ_JBAPPI010000168.1:0-12941 GCF_049280035.1 Mycobacterium sp.
CTGAACGCGGGCGAGTTCGTCGACGCATTGCTCGCGATCATCGGCCCACAGGCCGGGCGCTACTGGTCGCATCTCGGCCCGGATCTGGTGCCCGAGGCCGCCGCCAACCACTGCTTCCACGTGTTCGGGGTGTACCCGTGGTCGCGGCTGCTGGGCCGCGGCGTCGACGAACATCCGATGGGTGTTTTGGATAACTGCCGGATCAACTGGGGCACAGTGCTTTCCCGTGACGGCGATGACGTGCAGGTGTCGTGCCAACACCTGATCTTGGACGGTGATGTGCTGGCGCTTTCCGAAGCATCGACGCGACGACTCGAGGTTTGGGCCGACGGCTACAGCGCGGTACCCGACGTGGCCGCCGGTGACGAGGTCGCGATCCACTGGGGCCGGTTGTGCGGGCGGCTGCGGCCCGAGCAGATCCGGGTACTAACCGATGCCACCACCCGGCAACTCGCGGTGACCAATCAACGGCTGGCGCGGGTCTAAGCCGACGGCGAACAGGGGCATAACCCAACCGGTGGCGACGCTGAGGCGGTTATGCCCGAATATCGCCCGGACGCTGACGCCTTGGATGCCTACTCGGCCGTGGTCACGGCGGTTGCGCAAACGGTGCTGCCCAGTGTGGCCAGCATCTCGGTGCGCAGCCGACGCGGCAATGGCGGCGGCAGCGCGAGCGTCATCACGTCCGACGGCTACTTGTTGACCAGCGCTCATGTCGTCGCCGGAACTCGGTCCGCGCAAGCGACGTTCGCCGACGGCAGCACGGTGGCGGTGGATATCACCGGTCGCGACGAGCTCTCCGACCTGGCCGTGCTGAAGGCGCGCGGTGCTGTTCCCGCGCCGGTGACGATGGGCCGCGCCGAGAATCTGCAAGTCGGACAACTCGTCGTCGCGATCGGCAATCCGCTCGGTCTGGCCGGCAGCGTCACGGCCGGCATCGTCTCCGGACTCGGACGCTCGCTACCTACAAAATCGGGTCGCGTTGTCGACGAAGTGATTCAGACCGATGCCGCGCTCAATCCGGGAAACAGCGGCGGCGTGCTAGCCGATGGGCGCGGACGGATGGTCGGGGTCAACACCGCGGTGGCCGGCGTCGGCCTCGGATTGGCGGTGCCGATCAACGCATCCACCCACAAGATCATCGCGGCGCTGATGCATACCGGCCGGGTGCGCCGCGCGTGGCTGGGCATCGCCGGTGCACACATTCCGGTGCCACCGGCGGCCGCCGCGAAACTCGGCACCACCCATGGCCTGCAGATCGCCAGCGTGGTCGCCGGCAGTCCGGCCGCCGAGGCGGGTCTGCGACGTGGCGACATCGTGCTCAGCATTGACGGTATGGACTTTAAGGGCCCCGTCACCGCCACCGCGATTCAGCGGCTGATGGTCGAAGACGCGATCGCGCGCCGAATCGAAATGACGGTGTGGCGCAACGGCGCGCTCGTCGACGTGTTCGTGGTGCCCCGCGAACTCGCCGACCGCTGAACGTATCGTGGTGCTCGATGACCGGCATTAGCGATCAACTTCGCGCGCAGACGGTGGAGACCACCCTCGGCACCGTGCGGGTTCAAATCGCGGGAACAGGCGCACCGATCATGTTTTGGCCGAGTTTGTTGATGACCGGCGACATGTGGCGTGGGGTAGCTGATGGTCTCCTCGCGCGCTCGCAGGTGGTCTTGGTCGACCCGCCGGGCCACGGTGGCAGTCAGCCCTTGACCGACATGTTCACCTTCGGTGACTGCGCCCGCTGTGTTGGCGACATCCTCGACGGCCTCGGCCTCGACCAAGCTCACTTTGTGGGCAACTCGTGGGGCGGCATGATCGGCGCGACGTTCGCCGCGACTCATCCGGATCGGATCGGCCGAGCGGTGCTGATGAACTGCACCGCGGGCCGCGCCGGTATCAGCCAAAAGCTTCGATACGCGATGTTGCTTCGACTAGCGCAATGGCACGGAGAGATAGGGCCGGCGCTTATTGGCTCGGTGCTGAAGGCATTCCTGGGGCCGACGACCTTTCGGGAGCGTCCCGACGTTGTCGCGCACGTCCGTTCAGCGGTGAAATCGGTCAATATCGCATCTGCCTCGTGGGCAGTGAAGAGCGTGGTCCCAGCCCGGCCCGACCAGCGGGCGTTATGCGCCGGCATCACGACACCGGTGCTCGTCGTCGCCGGCGCTGAAGACGCCACATTCCCACCGCGAGAAGCGATCACGATGGCCGATGCCATCCCCAACTCGTCGATCCGGGTGCTGGACGGGGTGGCTCACCTTGCCGGCCTGGAAAACCCCTCGTTGGTCAGCACGCTCGTCGACGAGTTCTGTTACCAATAGCGCGGTCAACCGCTCGGCGGTGTTGGGCCATGATGGCGATGTGGACGACGAATCTTTCGACCGGTTGGTCGGGATGCTGGACTACACGATGTTCGTGGTGACCACCCAAGCCGACGGTCAGCCGTCGGGTTGTCTGGTGGGCTTTGCCACCCAAACCAGCATGCGGCCCCCACGGTTTCTGGCCGGGCTGTCCAAGAACAACCACACCACTCGGGTGGCGGCGCGATCCGATCACCTGGCGGTGCACGTGCTGTCGCGCCGTCACATCGGCTTGGCCCACCTCTTCGGCGGCCAAACCGGCGACCAGGTCAACAAATTCGATCGCTGCTGCTGGCGCACCGGTCCGGAGGGCATGCCAATTCTCGACGACGCCGTGGCATGGTTCGTCGGCAAGACGCTGAAGCGTTTCGACCTCGGCGACCACATCGGTTACCTGTTGGAACCCGTCACCGGAAATGCCGCTGAGAGCTCCGACGATCTGGTCAGCTTTGCGGACGTCGCTGATATGGAGCCGGGCCACGAGGCCTGAACCGGCCTACGTTAATTGCTCGCCTCCTTCTCGTGCCGCTACGCGGCGCGCATCGTCGGCGAGCTAGGTCTTGTCCTCGTTGGCCCGCGGGAATCCGCCGCCGTGCGGGAAGAGCGGGAACACCACGTCATCGAGCTTCGCGGCGTCGCCGTTGGTCTTGTTGACCGTCGCCCCCCACACGTTCCCGTCCGGCGACATCCGCAGCGCCCAGGCGTGCCCGTGGGTGTCTTTACGCACGACGTCAGGCGGGCCGGTGACCGCGCCGGTTCCCTGCGCGAGGTGGACGGCCACCGTCTGCTTGGTGTTGACCAAGTTGACCAGCACGGTGCCGTCCAACGCCGCACAGCCGGCCACACCCGGGCGGTCCGGCCACGTCCACACCGTGGACACCTTCGAGTCCTTGGTAATGCGCTGCAACCGGTCGGCGGTGGGAGCGCGGTCGAGGACGTAGAGCGAGCCGTCGACCGGGTCGGTGCACAGTCCGCCGCCGGCGCCAATGCCACTGAGCGCTGTGGTGGGCGGTGCCTGGTTGAGCGTCGTCGGCTGCTCGATACGGATGACTTTGCCGGCCAACGATGCAGGATCGGCGGCCATCGCCGGGTTGCCGGCATCACCGGTGAGCACGACCAGCGTGGTGGGGCTGGTGAAGTGCAGCGCGCCGGTGTTGCCGGCGGCGCCTTTCGGAATCCCGGTCAAGATGTCTTTCGGGATATCGCCGTCGGCGATGCGGATAACCCGATTGTCGGTGGGCGTGCTGATGTAGGCGTACATCAGCCGGTCTTGTGAGTAGGTCGGCGAGAGCACGATGTCCATCAGGCCGCCGTCGCCGGACGGGTCGACCGGGATGACGGTCTTCACCTTCGGCTCGGCGCTGACCGACACCTCTTTGACGGCGCCGGTGGTCCGCTCGGCGACCAATGCCGACTTGCTGTCAGGCTGCATCAGCAGGCCGCTGGTGCTTTCCAGGCAGCCCTGCATCACCGCTGGTGCGGGGCACTGTTTGGGGAATGGCTTGTCAGGCAGCGGTGGTGGCGGGGGAGGCGTCGAACTTGGCGGCGCATGACGTTCGGGCTCCGTGGTGAACGGCTGCGACTGGGCATTGTTGAATTGCGCGCAACCGGCCAAAACCAGCAGCGTTGAGCAGAGCGCGGCCACCCCGCGCCGTCCCGACCACCGCGACCGCATAGCAGCCAGATTACGGATATGTCGGCTTGGCTGCCCGCGACGGGGTGCCGCGCGTCTTGAAGTGTTTGCCCGCAAACAAGGAGTCGCGCGCGGCGACACGCTAACCGGCACAGCGAAAGCGCCGCTCAAATCCCCAATTCGGGCCGAATTGCCCTTACCCTGACACCGTGACCAGTCAACCGAATGACTCACGTTGGCAGCGGCCGGAGGATTCCGCGGTGCCAACTCCCGTGAGGCCGGCCTCAGCGAGCCTGGTCGACCCGGAGGACGACCTGCCGTCAGCCACGTATGCAGGGGATTTCGAGACGACCGTGATCCCGCACTACGACTCCAGCGACTCCGGCAGTGTCCGTTCGTCGAGCTCAGGACACGGGGTGATGGGCGCCCATGAGCCGTTGCCCTACCAGCCGCAATCCACCGGCCGGCACTCGGCGTTCGGCGACGAGGAGATCGACGAGCATGAGCAGCCCGACGACGAGCGGGTGCGCGCCGCCCACCGCCGCGGCACACAGCATCTCGGTCTGCTGATCCTGCGGGTCGGCCTGGGGGCGGTATTCGTCGCGCACGGGCTGCAGAAGTTGTTCGGCTGGTGGGGCGGGCAAGGACTGAACGGATTCAAGAACTCGCTGTCCGATATCGGCTACCAGCACGCCGACATCCTCACCTACTGCGCCGCCGGCGGCGAGATTGCCGCCGGGGTACTGCTGGTGCTGGGGCTATTCACCCCGCTGGCCGCCGCGGGCGCGCTGGCCTACCTGATCAACAGCCTCCTTGCCGGGATGTCGGCCCAGCACCATGGGAAGTCGTGGCCGTTTTTCCTGCCGAACGGACACGAATACGAGATCACCCTGATCGTGATGGCCGCCGCCGTGATCCTGGTCGGGCCTGGACGCTACGGCTTCGACGCTGGTCGCGGTTGGGCGCGGCGGCCGTTTATCGGGTCTTTTGTGGCGCTGGTAGTGGGCATCGGTGCCGGCATCGCCGTGTGGGTGCTGCTCAACGGCGCCAACCCGGTGACCTGAGCCACGCTGACCCGGATCAGCTGTACGGGTTAGGCACTCGGCCGCCGCTGGCCTCGGTCAATTGCGGCAGGGTTGCGAAGGTGACCGCAGGCAACCGCAACTGGCCGCCATTTTTGAGCTGGGCGCGCGCCCAGGAGCCTTTGCTGAACCGCAGTCCGTCGATGTCTTCCCAGCGCACCGTGCGGCTGCCGAGCAGCGTACGCACCGTCACGCCATCTTGGTCGGCCTGCGTGCGAAGCCGAAAGATCAACGCCGACAAGACCACCGGAATGATCAGCAGCGGTGCGGTCACCGGCCAGGTCAAGACCGGCACCAGCAGCCCGAGAGCGAAAAAACCCACCGCGAAGTGGGCCATCGGTGAAATGTTGATCACCACCGGCGGTGTTTCCAGCGAATCTTTCGCCACACTGGCATCATGTCATCCCGCGAGCTTGCACTTCAGCGCTGCGGCTGTAGCGTGTGAAGCCAAATTTGACTGCTGACCTGTGCGGAGGCTACCGTCAACCGTTATGGACAGCCATGGAATGCTCGTAGTAATTGGTCGGCGCGTTGGTGGCTGATTAGCCCACGCCGGGATAGCTTTCGAGCACCAACGCGCAACCCTCGTGCAGCCGCTGAGCTGGCGGGGGTTTTTTGTTGTCAATGTTCGAAAACCAACAATGAAGACCTAAAGAGGAACCAGTGAGCGCTCCCACTACGCGACAGCAACAGCCGTCGCAACCCGTCAACGGCACCCGGGCCAAAGCAAAGACGCACGCGCCGCAACCTAAACACGTTGCGCCACAACAACTCACCGGCGCACAGTCGGTGATCAGGTCGTTGGAAGAGCTCGACGTCGACGTCATCTTCGGAATCCCGGGTGGCGCCGTATTACCGGTCTATGACCCGCTGTTCGACTCGCAGAAGCTGCGCCATGTGCTGGTTCGCCACGAGCAGGGCGCGGGCCACGCTGCCAGCGGCTACGCACACGCCACCGGGAGAGTCGGCGTCTGCATGGCCACCTCGGGTCCCGGTGCCACCAACTTGGTGACTCCGCTGGCCGACGCGCAGATGGACTCCGTCCCGGTGGTCGCCATCACCGGGCAGGTCGGCCGTGCGCTGATCGGGACCGACGCCTTCCAGGAGGCTGACATCTCCGGCATCACCATGCCGATCACCAAACACAACTTCCTGGTCCGCAACGGCGACGACATTCCCCGGGTGCTGGCCGAGGCCTTCCATATCGCGTCCACCGGACGGCCCGGGGCGGTGCTCGTCGACATCCCCAAAGACGTGCTGCAGGGCCAGTGCACGTTCAGCTGGCCGCCGCACATGGACCTGCCCTGCTATAAGCCGAACACCAAACCGCACAACCGTCAGATCCATGAGGCCGCCAAGTTGATCGCCGCCGCGCGTAAGCCGGTGCTCTACGTCGGTGGCGGCGTCATCCGCGGCGAGGCCACCGAGCAGCTGCGCGAATTGGCGGAGCTGACCGGCATTCCGGTGGTGACCACGCTGATGGCGCGCGGAGCGTTCCCGGACAGCCACCGGCAGCACCTGGGCATGCCGGGCATGCACGGCACGGTGGCCGCGGTGGCGGGGCTGCAGCGCAGCGACCTGTTGATCGCGCTGGGCACCCGTTTCGACGACCGGGTCACCGGGAAGCTCGACTCGTTCGCCCCCGAGGCCAAGGTCATCCATGCCGACATTGACCCAGCCGAGATCGGCAAGAACCGAAACGCCGACGTGCCGATCGTTGGTGACGTCAAAGCCGTCATCACCGATCTGATCGAGGCGCTGCGCCACGACAGGGGTACGAGCACCGCCGGAATCTCAGACATCGCCGCGTGGTGGGAGTACCTGGACGGGGTGCGCGCCACGTACCCGTTGAGCTACGGGCCGCAAAGCGACGGCAGCCTGAGCCCCGAGTATGTGATCGAGAAGCTGGGTGAGATCGCCGGCCCGGACGCCGTGTATGTCGCCGGTGTCGGTCAGCACCAGATGTGGGCCGCACAGTTCATCAAGTATGAAAAGCCGAGCACCTGGTTGAATTCCGGCGGGCTGGGCACCATGGGTTTCGCCATCCCGGCGGCCATGGGCGCCAAGATCGCTTGCCCGGACGCAGAAGTGTGGGCAATCGACGGCGATGGCTGCTTTCAGATGACGAACCAGGAATTGGCCACCTGCGCGATCGAGGGCGCGCCGATCAAGGTGGCGTTGATCAACAACGGCAGCCTGGGCATGGTGCGGCAATGGCAGTCGCTGTTTTATCAGGAGCGCTATTCACAGACCGACCTGGGCACCCACTCGCACCGTATCCCGGACTTCGTCAAGTTGGCCGAGGCGCTGGGCTGTGTCGGATTACGTTGCGAGCGTGCAGAAGACGTCGTCGACGTCATCAACCAGGCACGAGCGATCAACGACCGACCGGTGGTGATCGACTTCATCGTCGGTGCCGACGCCCAGGTCTGGCCGATGGTTGCCGCCGGAACCAGCAATGACGAGATACAGGCCGCCCGCGGCATTCGCCCGCTTTTCGACGACGAATCCGAAGGACACGCCTAATGGTCGGATCGACAAAGACGCACACGTTGTCGGTGCTGGTCGAAGACAAACCCGGTGTGCTCGCCCGGGTGGCTGCGCTGTTCTCGCGGCGCGGGTTCAACATCGAATCGCTTGCGGTCGGGGCCACCGAGCAGAAAGACATGTCGCGGATGACGATCGTCGTCTCCGCCGAGGAAACACCGCTCGAGCAGATCACCAAGCAACTCAACAAGCTCATCAACGTCATCAAGATCATCGAGCAGGACGACGAAAAGTCGGTGGCCCGGGAGTTGGCGCTGATCAAGGTGCGGGCCGATGCCGGCACCCGCAGCCAGGTCATTGAGGCGGTGAACCTGTTCCGCGCGAAGGTGATTGACGTGTCGCCGGAGTCGTTGACCATCGAAGCCACTGGCGACCGCGGCAAAATCGAGGCGCTGCTGCGGGTACTCGAGCCCTTCGGTATCCGCGAAATCGTCCAATCGGGAGTGGTGTCGTTGTCCCGCGGGCCACGCGGCATCGGCACGGCCAAATAATCAGTCGAATAACAAACGCTAATTCGAAAGCCTAGAAAAAAAGGAGACATTCACGTGGCATCACAGGCGTTGGAGATGTTCTACGACGACGATGCGGACCTGTCGATCATCCAGGGCCGCAAGGTCGGCGTCATTGGGTACGGCAGCCAGGGGCACGCGCATTCGCTGAGCCTGCGCGATTCCGGGGTCCAGGTTCGCGTCGGGCTCAAGGACGGCTCGAAGTCCCGCGCCAAGGTCGAGGAGCAGGGCCTCGACGTTGGCACGCCCGCCGAGGTGGCCAAGTGGGCCGACGTCATCATGTTGCTGGCCCCCGACACCGCCCAGGCGGACATCTTCAAAAACGACATCGAGCCGAACCTGAAGTCTGGTGACGCACTGTTTTTCGGCCACGGCCTCAACATCCACTTTGACTTGATCAAGCCGCCCGGCGACGTCACCGTGGCGATGGTCGCCCCGAAGGGCCCCGGGCACTTGGTTCGTCGGCAGTTTGTCGACGGCAAGGGTGTGCCGTGTCTGATCGCCGTCGACCAAGACCCGACCGGTAACGGCGAAGCGCTGGCGCTGTCCTACGCCAAAGGCATTGGCGGCACCCGCGCCGGCGTCATCAAGACGACCTTCAAAGACGAGACGGAAACCGATCTATTCGGTGAGCAGGCCGTATTGTGCGGTGGCACCGAGGAATTGGTGAAGACCGGCTTCGATGTGATGGTCGAGGCGGGCTATCCGCCGGAGATGGACTACTTCGAGGTGCTGCACGAGCTCAAGCTCATCGTCGACCTGATGTACGAGGGCGGCATCGCCCGGATGAACTACTCGGTGTCCGACACCGCTGAGTTCGGCGGATACCTGTCGGGCCCGCGAGTGATCGACGCCGACACCAAGGACCGGATGCGCAGCATCCTGCGCGACATTCAGGACGGCAGCTTCGTGAAGAAGCTGGTCGCCAACGTCGACGGCGGCAACAAGCAGCTCGAGCAGTTGCGCAAAGAAAACGCGGAGCATCCCATCGAGGTCGTCGGCAAGAAGCTACGTGATCTGATGAGCTGGGTGGACCGCCCGATCACCGAAACGGCGTAACTTCTGACGCCGAGCGTGAAGCTGTTGCGAATCCACCTGGCGAAATCTCGCAACAGCTTCACGTTCGGCACATTCGGCGTGCAATCAATCGCGCCAACCCAGCTCTGCAAGCTCGTGAGCATGCGACCGCGCCCAGATGGCCTCCTCGCCGAGACTGGGCAGGATCATCCCGCCTTCCATCCTGGAGGAGGCATCGACCTCGTCGAGGGATCCGGCAGGGACGAGGCATTGATAGAGCGGCAGGGCTCCTGCTTTACGACGTGAGCCGGTCGGCGAACGACACCACCCGGCGTGCCAAGTGGTCAAGGGCGTTGTCAGTGGCTTGGTCGGATTCGGAGTCGAACTCGTGGATGTTGTCGTGGGTGGCGAGCAGGCTAACCCCATACGGATTGCCGTCGACGAACTTGCACGGATCGGTGTACCCCGGTGCCACGATGATGCCGCCCCAATGGATCAGCGTGATGTAGAGAGCCAGCAGGGTGGTCTCCTGCCCACCATGAACGGTGTTGGACGACGTGAACGCCGCGTACACCTTGTCGGCCAGCCTGCCTTCGGCCCACAGCCCGCCCAGTGAGTCGATGAATGTGCGCAATTGCGCTGCGGGCGAGCCGAATCGAGTGGGTGAGCCGAAGATCACTGCGTCCGCCCAAACGACGTCGTCGCTGGTGGCTGCGGGGAGATCTTTGGTGGCTTCGTAGTTCGCCGTCCAGGCCGGGTTGTGGGCGAACGATGCCGGGTCCTGGGTTTCGGCGACGTGTCGCACCCGGACCTCGGCGCCCGCGGTCTCTGCCGCCGCCGCGACGCGTTGTGCCATCGTCGTGCCATGACCTGTGGCGGAGTAGTAGATGATTGCGAGTTTCGTCACGCGATCATCGTAGGGCGTGCGGGCGATGCTGAACTGCATCGCTACGCCCGGCTTCGCCGCGCTTGCGATCGCCGCTTAGGCTGGCCGGGTGAGCCTGCCTGTTGTTCTGATCGCTGACAAACTTGCCGAATCAACCGTCGCCGCGCTGGGCGACGAAATCGAAGTGCGCTGGGTCGACGGCCCGGACCGGGAAAAGCTGCTGGCCGCGGTGCCTGAGGCCGATGCGCTGCTGGTGCGCTCGGCCACTACCGTCGACGCCGAAGTGTTGGCGGCCGCACCCAAGCTGAAGATTGTCGCCCGCGCCGGCGTGGGGCTGGACAACGTCGACGTCGAGAGCGCCACCGAACGCGGTGTGCTGGTTGTCAATGCCCCGACGTCGAACATCCACAGCGCCGCCGAGCATGCGTTGGCGCTGCTGCTGTCCGCCGCGCGCCAGATTCCCCCGGCCGACGCGTCGCTGCGCGAGCACACCTGGAAGAGGTCGTCGTTCTCGGGCACCGAAATTTTCGGCAAGACTGTCGGGGTGGTCGGGCTGGGCCGCATCGGGCAGTTGGTGGCGCAGCGGTTAGCGGCTTTCGAGACCCACATCGTGGCCTACGACCCGTACGTGTCGCCGGCACGCGCCGCCCAGCTGGGTATCGAACTGCTTCCGCTTGACGAGCTGCTGGCCCGTGCCGACTTCATCTCTGTGCATCTGCCCAAAACGCCTGAGACAGCGGGTCTCATCGACAAGGACGCGCTGGCTAAAACCAAGCCCGGGGTGGTCATCGTCAACGCCGCCCGCGGCGGGCTGGTCGACGAGGCCGCGCTGGCCGACGCAGTAACCAGCGGACATGTTCGGGCCGCGGGCATCGACGTGTTCTCCACCGAGCCGTGCACCGACAGTCCGCTGTTCGACCTGCCGCAAGTGGTGGTCACCCCGCACCTCGGCGCCTCGACCGAGGAGGCTCAGGACCGCGCCGGCACCGACGTGGCCGCCAGCGTGAAGTTGGCGTTGGCCGGGGAGTTCGTTCCCGACGCGGTCAACGTCGGTGGCGGCGTAGTCAGCGAGGAGGTGTCACCCTGGCTGGACTTGGTGCGCAAGCTCGGTGTGCTGGTGGGTGCGCTCACCGACGAGCTGCCGGTGTCACTGTCGGTACAGGTACGCGGCGAGTTGGCCGGCGAAGACGTTGAGGTCCTTCGGCTTTCGGCGCTGCGCGGCCTGTTCTCCGCGGTTATCGAGGATCAGGTGACGTTCGTCAACGCCCGGGCGATCGCTGAAGAACGCGGCGTCGCAGCCGATCTCAGTACGGCCACCGAAAGCCCCAACCACCGTAGCGTTGTCGACGTGCGAGCGGTGGCTTCCGACGGTTCGGTCGTCAACGTCGCCGGCACGTTGTCCGGACCCCAGCAGGTGGAAAAGATCGTGCAGATCAACGGCCGCAACTTCGACCTGCGCGCCCAGGGCACCAACCTGGTCATCAACTATGTCGATCAGCCCGGGGCGTTGGGCAAGATCGGCACCCTGCTCGGTACCGCCGGGGTCAACATCCACGCCGCTCAGCTGTCCGAAGACACCGAAGGACCGAGCGCGACGATCCTGCTGCGCCTGGACCGCGACGTGCCCGCCGACGTGCGGTCGGCGATCGGCGCTGCCGTCAGCGCGAACAAACTCGAAGTGGTTGACTTGTCATGAAATTGGCGGTTATCGCCGGCGACGGCATCGGTCCTGAGGTCATCGCCGAAGCGGTCAAGGTGCTCGACGCGGTGCTGCCCGGCGTCGAGAAGACCGATTACGACCTGGGGGCGCGCCGGTTCCACGCGACGGGTGAAGTACTGCCCGAGACGGCAGTTGCCGAGCTGCGGGCACATGATGCGATTCTGCTTGGGGCTATTGGAGATCCATCGGTGCCCAGCGGCGTGCTCGAACGGGGTTTGCTGCTACGGCTGCGCTTCGAGCTGGACCACCACGTCAACCTGCGTCCAGCACGGCTGTATCCGGGCGTGCGCAGCCCGCTAGCGGGTGACCTCAACATCGATTTCGTGGTGGTCCGCGAGGGCACCGAAGGTCCGTACACTGGAACCGGTGGCGTAATTCGGGCCGGCACCGCCCACGAGGTAGCCACCGAGGTCAGTATCAACACAGCGTTCGGTGTTCGCCGCGTCGTGCAAGACGCGTTCGAGCGGGCGACACAGCGCCGCAAGCATCTGACCCTGGTGCACAAGACGAACGTGCTGACGTTCGCTGGGTCGCTGTGGTCTCGGACCGTGCAGGAAATCGGCGAGAAGTATCCAGACGTCGAGGTGGCCTATCAGCACGTCGACGCCGCGACCATCCACCTGGTCACCGATCCGGGCCGGTTCGACGTAATCGTCACCGACAACCTATTCGGCGACATCATCACGGATCTGGCCGCCGCGGTATGCGGAGGCATCGGGCTGGCTGCTAGTGGCAATATCGACGCCACCCGGACCAACCCGTCGATGTTCGAGCCGGTGCACGGCAGCGCGCCCGACATCGCGGGCAAGTCCAAGGCCGACCCGACCGCGGCGATCTTGTCGGCGGCGATGCTCGCCTCGCATCTGGGCATGTCGGCCGCCGCGGCGAAGATCGAGCAGGCGGTCGCGGACGACATCATCGAGCGCCAGGGTCAGTGGCAGGCGCGCACTACGGTGGAGGTCGGCGACGACATCGCCGACCGAGTATCCGGATAGCGGCACACATCCGACATATCTAGATACTGCCTGAGAAAGGAACGATCAGTGATGACCACCAGCCCCGCCACCGAGATCGAATTCGAGATCCACCCGTCCCAGACGCGGGTGCCAGCCGCCGAACGCGAGCGGATACTGGCGGACCCGGGGTTCGGCCAGGTCTTCACCGATCACATGATTACCCTGCGC
>NZ_JBAPPI010000169.1:0-3703 GCF_049280035.1 Mycobacterium sp.
GTCCCAGGTCGCGTGGCAGTAGCGAGACCGCGTCGCCGACGGTCAGCACCTTGCCGAGCAGGGCCTGCCGCAGGGTGGGCGGGGGAACCGATTGACTGGTCATCGCCGAGCCGCTCAAGGTCACCGACCGGGCGCCGTACACCGTCGCGGCGGTCACGATCACAGCAGTGTCCTCGCCCAGTCCGGCGTTGGACAGCGTGACGTCGTCCAGCAGAACAGTGCTGATCGGGGTTTGCGGGCCGGCCATGCCGGCTACCGCCGTCGTGGTCCGCGACCCGGTCAGCGACACCGCGTCCCACTCCCGAATCCCAAGGGCGGCAATGGCGTTGGGATGCAACCGGACAACGCCGCGGCGAGAGTCGACGGCCGAGGTGTTCAGCCGAGCCGTCAGCGTGAGCGTCGGGGCCGTCATGTCCGCCCGGTGGGCCTGCGCAGACCCAACCGCGCCATCGACCGGCGGTTGGGCTGCGCGCGGCGGATCGCGCGTCGGGTCGCGCGGCGCTGCTTGGGTTTTTCGCCCCAAGCCTCAGGATGCGCCGCCAGCCAGTGGTAACTGTGCACGGAAAACGGAATGTGCAGCAAGTAGGCGGCGATCAGCACCATGATCAGGATGTAGGGGAACAGGAACGCCGCGGCCGCGACGATCGCCAACGCTGCCAGCAACAGCGCGGCCAGGTTCGGCGGCACCGAGACGGCATGCATCTTGCGCATCGGGATCCGGCTCACCACCAGCATCGAGCAGGCCGCCACCCACGCGCAGACGAACCACGGCGACGTCCACCAGCCCGCGCCGAACTGCAGCTTGGCCGCGAGCGGGCCGAGCGCCGAGATTGCGCCGGCCGGCGCCGGTATCCCGACGAAATACTCCCGCGCGAAGGCCGGTTGGGTAGCGTCGTCGAGCAACGCGTTAAACCTGGCCAACCGCAACACGATTGACACCGCGTACAGCAACACCACAACCCAGCCGGCCGGCACCGAGGGCAGCAACGACACGTAGACCACCACCGCGGGGGCCACCCCGAAGTTCACCGCGTCGGCAAGCGAATCGATCTCCTCGCCCATCCGCGACTCGGCGTCCAGGATGCGGGCCACCCGGCCGTCGAGACCGTCGAGGATCGCGGCGGCGGCGATCAGCGCTATCGCCACGTGCGGCTGGCCCTCCAGCGCGAACCGGATCGAGGTCAGCCCCGCGCAGATGGCCAGCACGCTCATCGAGCTGGGCAGGATGCGCAGGGGCACCACTCGCCTACCGCGAGGTTTGGTGATCATGACAGTTCGGCCAGCACCGTCTCGCCGCCGACCGCCCGCTGGCCGACGCTGACCAACACCTCGGCCCCGGCGGGCAGATAGGTATCGAGGCGGGAGCCGAACCGGATCAGCCCGTAGGTGTCACCGATCGACAGCTTGTCCCCGGCGTGTGCGTCACAGACGATGCGTCGCGCCAGCAGACCGGCGATCTGCACCGCGACGACGTCCGCTCCGTCGGCGGTGCGGATCTGCATGCTGACGCGTTCGTTGTCGGCACTGGCCGCGGCCAGGTCCGCCGAGCCGAAGCGACCCGGTCGGTGCTGGACGGCAACAACTTCACCGCTGACCGGGGCGCGCTGCACGTGGGCGTCCAACAGCGACAGGAAGATGCTGATCCGTGGCAACTCTGCGTTCCCCAAGCCGAGTTCGGCGGGCGGGGCGGCGGTGTCGATGACGCAGATCAGGCCGTCAGCGGGAGCGACGACGACGCCGGGCCGATTGGGCGGTACCCGCGGCGGGTGCCGGAAGAACCCGGCACACGCGCCGGCGGTCAGCAGGCCGGCTCGGCGCAGCCATCGATAGCGCCGTCCCCCCAAGGCCACGGCCAACCCGGCGGAGATGAACGGCAGGCCGGCCGGATGCACCGGCGGAACGGTCGAACGCAGCAACGACAACAGCCGCTGCGGGCCGAACGTCGGGTTCTCACCGGTAGAGCGGGGACGTCGTGCCACGCGGTCATCTTACGGAGCCGCGGCTGGCCTCAGACCGGATAGGTCACACCGGTCAGCTCTTCGGAGACCTTCCACAGCCGCCGCTGCAAGTCCTCGTCGTGGGACTGCGCGCTGGAAGACACCAGCTTCGGGTGGCCGCGCTGCTCACCCAGGCCGTCGGGTCCGTAGTACTGCCCGCCTTCGGCGTCCGGGTCGGTGGCGGCCCGCAGCGTGGGCAGGGCGCCCATCGCCGGGTTCTGAGACAGCAGCGGACCGAGCAGCACGACGGCGGGTTTGAAAACGACGGGCAGGTTGCGAGCCAGCTCGGTGTTCGAGAGGCCCGGGTGGGCGGCCAGCGCGGCGGTGGTCGGCTGATCCCGGGCGGCCAGCCGGCGCTGCAGCTCGTAGGTGAACAGCAGGTTGGCCAGTTTGGATTGCCCGTAGGCGGCGATTCGGTGGTAGCGGTGTTCCCACTGCAGGTCGTCGAAGTGGATGGCGGCGCGGAGTCGGTGGCCCGTGCTGCTGACGGTCACCACCCGCGAACCCCGGACCGGTAGCAGATTGTCCAGCAGCAGCCCGGTCAGCGCGAAGTGGCCGAGATGGTTGGTGCCGAACTGCATTTCGAACCCATCAGCGGTGACCTGCTTCGGCGTCCACATCACGCCGGCGTTGTTGATCAACAAGTCGATGCGCGGGTAGGCCTTGCGCAACGCCGTGGCGGCGGCCCGCACCGATTCCAGCGAGCTCAGGTCGAGCCCTTGCAAGGTGACATCGGTGTGTGGATGGGCGGCCACGATCCGCGCCAGCGCCAGGTTGCCCTTCTCCAGATTGCGAACCGCCAACACTACGTGCGCGCCGCTCTGGGCGAGCGCGGCGGCGGTGTGGTAGCCGATACCGGTGTTGGCGCCGGTGACGACGGCAACTCGGCCGCTTTGGTCCGGCACGTCGGCCGTACTCCATTTGCCGTTAGATCCCATCGGCGAAAACGATACCCACTCATGATCGGTGCCGCCGTGTCGGTGCAATCCGCCGCAGGGTCAGTGGCATTCTCGATGATGTGGATAACCCCCAGCCGAGCCCGCCAGTGGTCGGCATGGTCGATCCGGCACATCCGCCCAGTCGGCGCGCGCCGCTGCGGTGGGCGATCGGCGGTCTGGTCCCGTGGCTGGTGCTGGCGGCCGGTCAGGTGGTGTGGAGTGCCTTCGATCAGAGGCTGCCCTGGGTACACCTTTTGGTCGCCGTCGTCACTGTGGTCGGTGCGGCGATCTCGGTAGCCGTTGTGCCGTTGTGGCGGTACCGGGTGCACCGGTGGGAGGTCAGCCCACAGGCGGTGTACACCCGCACGGGCTGGCTGGTCCAGGAAAGGCGCATCGCGCCGATATCGCGGGTGCAGACCGTCGACACCTATCGCGGCCCGCTGGACCGGTTGTTCGGTCTGGCCAACGTCACCGTCACCACCGCCTCGTCCGCGGGTGCAGTGCACATCGCCGCGCTCGACCTCGCGGTCGCCGACCATCTCGTCGCCCAATTGACCGACATCGCCGCGATCGGTGCCGAGGACGCCACGTGACGGCCGCGCCGGCGACATTGACAGGGGTAGCGATGAGGTGGGGGCACGCCCCTTCGCCGCTGCGCGGCTGGGGGTACCCCCACCCGCTTGCGGGGGAGAGCGGCGCGCATGAGCACGGCTGCGCTGCTGCTGGCCTTCGCTCTGTTGAGCGGCGCCCAGCCGTCGAGGGTGAGGG
>NZ_JBAPPI010000170.1:0-2994 GCF_049280035.1 Mycobacterium sp.
GCCGATGACATTGACGTCGTATTTCTCGATCGCGCGTTTCATGGTGGCGCCCCAACCGCAGCCGACGTCCAGCAGCGTCATGCCGGGGTGCAGGTCCAGCTGGTCCAGGTTCAGGTCCACTTTGGCGATCTGGGCTTGCTCGAGTGTGAGGTCGGGCGGCTCGAAGTAGGCGCAGCTGTAGGTCCGACTCGGGTCCTGGAACAGGCCGAAGAAATCGTCGGACAGGTCGTAGTGGGCCTGGATGTCCTCGAAATGCACCCGCATCTTCGTCGGCGTGGCTGGCTTGTCAGGCATCAGTATTTAGTCGCCCTTCCTCGTGCTCGGGGTTGTGCCGCACCCGGGGTTCGTGCTCGCCGACTGCACAACACGCGAGTAGTGAATGCACAATACCCGGCATCGTCCAGTACTTGCGGGAACCCCACGTTCTCTATTGTCGGCTGGAGACTACTTCTCCAGCGTGAATTGGTTGACGTCGATGTAACCGATCCGGAATCCCTTGGCGCATCCGGTCAGATAGTGCATGTAGCGCTCGTAGACCTCTTCGGATTGCATCTCGATGGCTTGGCTCTTGTGCGCCTCCAGCGCGGCGGCCCAGTGGTCGAGGGTCCTGGCGTAGTGCGGCTGCAGCGACTGCCTGCGGGTCAGCCTGAAGCCGGCCTTCGACGAGTGGTCCTCGACCTTCTCGATCGACGGCAACCGGCCGCCCGGGAAGATCTCGGTAATGATGAATTTCATGAAGCGGGCCAGCTCGAAGGTCAATGGCATGCCGCGTTCGGTCATCTGCGCAGGGGTCAGGCCGGTGATCGTGTGCAGCAGCAACACACCGTCGTTGGGCAAGGCGTCGTGGGCCATCTTGAAGAAGTCGTCGTAGCGGTCGTGGCCGAAGTGCTCGAATGCGCCGATTGAGACGATCCGGTCCACCGGCTCGTCGAACTCCTCCCAGCCGGCCAGCAGGATCCGCTTGGTACGTGGGCTGTCCAGCTCGTCGAACATCTTCTGCACGTGCCCGGCCTGGTTCTTGCTCAAGGTCAGGCCGACGACGTTCACGTCGTACTTTTCGATCGCGCGGCTCATCGTGCTGCCCCAGCCGCAGCCCACGTCGAGCAGGGTCATCCCGGGCTGCAGACCCAGCTTGCCGAGCGCCAAGTCGACTTTGGCTTGCTGGGCCTCTTCCAGCGTCATGTCGTCGCGCTCGAAGTAGGCGCAGCTGTAAGTCTGGCTCGGGTCGAGGAAGAGCCGGAAGAAGTCGTCAGACAGGTCGTAGTGGGCCTGGACGTCTTCGAAATGCGGCCTAAGTTTTTGCGCCATGCTGGCGTGCGCCTTTCTGGATTTTCACGGTGTGCACCCCCGGTATCCGCCAGTCATGGTAGTCGATCGGCCTGGTCAGGCCGAATCGGCAAACGTGGTCGTCAGCTCGCCGATCACCCGATCCCACAGCTGTTCGGGCAAGTCGTGGCCCATGCCGTCGATCAAGACCAGACGAGCTCCCCGGATCGCGCGGGCGACCACCCGGCCGCCGAACGGGCGCTGCAACTTGTCGGCGCGGCCATGCAGCACCACGGTGGGTGCGGTGACCTGCCGGTCGTAGCGCAGCAGGCTGCCGCTGGCGATGGTCGCGCTGAAATGCCGGCTGATGCCCCACGGGTAGTAGCAGCGTTCGTAGGCCTCGACCGCGTCGTGACGCAGCCGCTGTTCGGGCGCCGGGTAGCGGGGGCTGCCGATGATTCTCCAGACCTTCACGGAGTGGTCGGCGATCACCTCGATCGGCGAATTCGGCGCCGGCCCCTTGAGGACCGCGAACAGGGCGCGCGGGGCTGGCGGCGGCAAGAACGGCTGGTTGTTGCTGGAGAAGATCACCGCCAGCGACCGCGTGCGCGGGGGGAACCGGGCGGCGAAGATCTGAGCGATCATGCCGCCCATCGAGGCGCCGACGATATGGGCGCGATCGATGCCGAGGTGATCGAGCACCGCGGCGGCGTCGTCGGCCATGTCCTCCAGCCGGTAGTCCGCGTCGCCGGGGATTCCCAGCCAGAACTTGAGCATCCGGGGGATCAGCGCTCCGCCGGTGCGGCGCCGCTCGGTCTTGCTGGACAGGCCGACGTCGCGGTTGTCGTAGCGGATCACCCGTAGGCCTTCGGCGGCGAGCTTTTCGCAGAAGCCGTCGCGCCACAGCAGCAGTTGCGAGCCCAGCCCCATGATCAACAGCACGGCCGGGTCGCCCGGATCGCCCATGTCCTCGTAGTAGATGTCCAAGTCGCCCGAACGTGCTGTGCCGCTTCGGATTTCCACAGGGGCTAGACCTCCCTAGACCTCAACGTCGGATTGATGCTCGCGGCTGACCTCGACCATGAAGTTGGCGAAGTACCCGGTGAGCTGCGGGTCGGACATCATCTGCCATCGCGGAGCCAGCAGCTTCATATACCGCTCCACGTACAGGAACTGCTTACCGATCAGCACCAGCTCGCGGGGCAGCTTGACGTCGTAGGCGTCAGCCAGCGTCGAGAGCTGCTTGCCGATGTCGGCGTAGGACAAGTCACCGAGGGTCGTCATCGTCAGCGGGGTGGAGAACGCTTCGAGGTCTTTGGCGGCCTGCGCCTCCGGTTTCATGGTGCCCACGGCGCCCATCAGCACGACGATCTTGCCCGCCGCCGCGTGGTCTTTCTTGACCAGCAGCGCGTGCACCAGCTCACGCAGCAACCACCGGGTGCGCGGGTCGATGCGGCCCATGATGCCGAAGTCGAAGAACACGATGCGGCCCTGATCATCGACATAGAGGTTGCCGGCGTGCAGGTCGCCGTGGAACAGGCCGTGCCGCAGACCGCCTTCGAACAGGCTGAACAGCAACGCTTTGACCAACTCGGTGCCGTCGAACCCGGCCTTGCGGATGGCAGCGACGTCATCGATGCGGATGCCTTGCACCCGCTCCATCGTCAGCACCCGGTCGCTGGTCAGGTCCCAGTACACCTGGGGGACCCGGATGTTGCGGCCCAGCGG
>NZ_JBAPPI010000171.1:0-3617 GCF_049280035.1 Mycobacterium sp.
GCCCAGCTCCGATCGGGTGCCGGCGGGTGGGATGCCCATCCACCACGAGTTGCATGCGGTAGGTGTCGCGCCCGTTGATCACGCTGCGCACGATCTGGGTGGACAACACCTTGCCGGCCGCGATCAGCGCCTCGATCTCGGCGAGCTCGACCTGCTGCTCCGCACCGCGCCGCCCCGTCCTGGCGGGCGCGGCAACGGGGAGCACAAATCCCGCGCCCCATTGCAGGCCCACCAACTGAGCGGCCTCGTCGGTCTTGGGCCGCAACGCACCATGTCCGTCTTTAGCCGCCAACGAATGCAACCCACGCTTGTGCGACTTGAACCGCGGCTTACCTTTCCTGCCCAGATGCCAGTACTTGACCGCACCAAACGCCCGCGCCCCCAGACTCTGCGTCTCCTGCGCGGGCAGATGCTCGCGCACCCACGACTTGCGTAACGAGGACGCGAACGACTGCGCAGCGCCGGCGGTGAACCCATGCGCCGCCGCAACGGCGTCGAACGCCGACCGCCGGGCAGCCCGCTCCTCCTTGGTGCGCCGCGGCAGTTGTCGTGCGGCCTGCCAGCCCGGGTCGGATTTCACTGCACGACTGCGTGCGATGAACTCGCCCAGCACCGCGTTATACACCCGGGCCCCGGTGAAAAACCGTGTCCGAATCACCCGGCACTGCGCGAGATCCGGGCGCAGCGGCCACGACCGTACATGAGTGGGCGCCCCCTTCGGGCGCTTACGCACCCGCGGCTTACCCACCGACTGCGCCGGCTGCCGCTCAGCGGCCGCAGGTGTCGGTTCGATGCGGTACCCATCACCCATCTGCACACCCACACCGTAAGGCCCACCACTGACAGACCAGACCTACCGACGCACCCGGCACAGCATGTCGTTGCTGCACGCCCACGTTGTTTTCGTGACCACCTACCGGCGGCCGATCTTCACCGACACGATGCTCACCTTCTGCGAGCACACCATGCGCGCGGTATGCAACGACCTCGATAACCAGCTGGTGGAGTTCAACGGCGAGGCCGACCACGTGCACTTGCCGGTCGCCTACCCGCCCACCATCGCTAATATCGGCCCTCGTGCGGCGGCTCAAAGGCCACACGGCCTACGCGATGCGGCGCAAATTCACCGGCACCTATGTCCGCGCCCGCATGCGCGGACATCGTTGGTCACCATCGTATTTCGCCGTCCCCTGCCCAGGCGCGCCGCCGTCGATCATCAAGCACTACATCGACCACCAGGCACGCCCACTATCAGCGCCGGGCTTGCCCCCGGCGACAAACGGGATGGGCTAACCCCGGACTCAAGACCCCGGGGCCTGCGCCCAAGAATTCCGGTCACCCAGCCGTGACTAGCGGCGATCGCAAGCGCGGCGAAGCCGGGGCGCAGCCGGTCGCCGCCAATGAACCCGTCGCGTCGCGCTCAGGGGGTCAGGGGCGCGATCGGACCACCGGCGAGCCGACGGTAGGTGTAAACCTGGATCAGTACCGCCACCGGCAGCGCGACGATGAGACCGAGGCCGCAAAACAATGCCCCGACCAGCAGAACCAGGAACTGCAACAAGTAGGACAGCAGCGCGCCGCCGATATTCGAGCGCACGGTGCTGAAGCTGGCTTTCAGCGCCGCGAACGCGGGCAGGCCGCGATCTATCACGAAGGTGGGCGTGAATAGCGCGAAGAAGCCGAAGATGAAGCCGGCCGCGGAGCTGAGCAACAAGAAGACCCACACCCCGAGTAGCGACGGCGAATTCAAGACAACACTGATCACGACCAGCAGCGCAGCCCACTGAAGCACGATGCCAAAGTTGCGTGGCCGGAAGAACGCCCCGACGGTCACCGGCCTGCCGTCGGCGATGTCGAGCGCGCCGGACAAATACCCCGCTTGCACTACGACAACGATGAGCGTCACCACGATCTGCAGTACGAGGGTGCCGGCTACCCCGAAGCCGGTAGCAAACGCTGGGCCGTTCGCTGCTTCGGTGCTGGCCGCATCGGAATTGAGGCCGCCCAGCACCAGCACCAACAGCACCTCCAGGAGGACCCCAAGGACGCCATAAATCAGGGTGGAAAGGATCAGGGGCCCGGCGTTCTTAGCGAACTTGTTCCACGCCCACCTGAACGCATCACCGATGTCGAACGGCTGCCCGGGAGGCGGCGGATAACCGGGTGGCGGGGGGTAGCCAGGCTGCGGCGGCCCGTAGCCGGGAGGCAGCGGCCCGTAGCCCGGGGGCGGCGGTGGGGGCGCGCCATATCCCGGTTGGGGTGGGCCGTACCCCGGCGGCGGTCCCGGGGGCGGTCCATAGCCGGGCGGCGGTCCTGGGGGTGGTCGATAGCCTGGTGGCGGCGGATAGTCGCCGGGATGGGGGTTACCGCGCCACGGATCGCTCGGGTTGGCGGGGTGCTCTGGGGGCTGGCTCATAGCCGCTCCTGGCTCGTGGTGGTGGAGTTGTGCCGTATGCCTCCGCGACGAACTTAGCAAGTATTCGGCCGACCCGCTGAGACGCGGACATTGCGTACCCATGTCGAGGCGGCGTGGTATGCCTGAAACCGTGTCCGACGGTCTGTTCGACGTCTCCGACGCGACCAGCTTGACCGAACGCGCGCAGAGTGGTTCGGCCGCTGCGCCGTTGGCCGTGCGAATGCGTCCAGCCAGTCTCGACGAGGTGGTCGGACAGGACCACCTGTTGCAACCCGGCTCGCCGCTGCGGCGTTTGATCGAGGGCTCGGGCGTGGCGTCGGTGATCCTCTATGGCCCACCCGGTAGCGGCAAAACCACGCTGGCGGCGTTGATCTCGCAGGCCACCGGCCGGCGGTTCGAGGCGCTGTCGGCGTTGTCGGCCGGGGTTAAAGAAGTCCGTGCGGTTATCGACCTGGCTCGTCGCGCCGCCGCCCATGGCGAACAGACCGTGCTGTTCATCGACGAAGTCCACCGGTTCTCCAAAACTCAGCAAGACGCGCTGTTATCCGCGGTGGAGAACCGGGTGGTGCTTCTGGTGGCGGCAACCACCGAGAACCCGTCGTTCTCCGTTGTCGCCCCGCTGTTGTCGCGGTCGTTGATTCTGCAGCTGCGGCCGCTGAGCGCCGACGACATCCGGACGGTGGTGCAGCGCGCGATCGACGACCCGCGCGGGCTGAATGGGCAAGTCGTCGAGCACGATGCCGTCGACCTGCTGGTGCAACTCGGAGCCGGGGACGCCCGACGTGCGCTGACCGCTTTGGAGGTCGCTGCCG
This sequence comes from Mycobacterium sp., assembly GCF_049280035.1. GTDB lineage: Bacteria > Actinomycetota > Actinomycetes > Mycobacteriales > Mycobacteriaceae > Mycobacterium. The sequence continues at coordinate 3,229 of NZ_JBAPPI010000171.1, forward strand.
AGGCGGGGGAGCAGGTCACCGTCGAGGCCATCGAGCAGTCCCTGGACCAGGCCGCGGTGCGCTACGACCGCGACGGCGATCAGCACTACGACGTCGTCAGCGCCTTCATCAAGTCGGTGCGCGGCTCGGACGTTGACGCGGCGTTGCATTACCTGGCCAGAATGCTGGTCGCCGGTGAGGATCCGAGATTCATCGCGCGACGGCTGATGATTCTGGCGAGCGAAGACATCGGGATGGCCGACCCCACCGCGCTGCAGACCGCCGTCGCCGCGGCGCAGACCGTGCAACTGATCGGCATGCCCGAAGCCCAGTTGACCCTGGCGCACGCCACGGTGCACCTGGCCACCGCGCCCAAGTCGAACGCGGTGACCACCGCGCTGGGTGCGGCG